>JASLFY010000418.1 GCA_030150425.1 Yimella sp.
GAACGTATCGGTGGAGAAGCGGAACTACCAGGGCACGCTGATGCATACCACCCGCTACACCTTCACCAACCTGATCAACCCGAACGGGGAGTCGAACCTCTACATGACCGCCGGCTCCCTGGCGAACACCTACTATCCCAGGCGCTTCTACAAATGGCGGATGGGCAGGCTCGTCGAGCAGGAGGAGCTGGACCACAACAACCTTACGGAAAGCCGGGAGGTATATCAATACCCCACGAGCTACGACCTGGTCAGCCCGGCGCAGATCTCCGATATCAATCTCACCTGGTTTCACCGGCGCTCCTACGACGGGCCGATCGACAAGCTGCTGGCATCTTCGGTCCAGTCGTACTTCAGCTCGGGGCTGTGGCTGCCGGAGACACAGACCTCCACCACCTATGCCGGCAGCACGAGCTCCTCGGTCACCAGGACCTTCGGCTACGACTATCGGCAGAACCTGGTCGAGACCCAGTGGACCGACAGCCGGGGCCAGGCCCAGTCCCTGTACAACCTGTACAACTACCGCTACGGGCGGCTCGATACCCAGCTCAATATCATCCTGGTCAAGGAGCGCTGGCAGGGAGCCGGCGGCTCGAAGGCCCTGCTCTCCACCCTGGCCCAATCCCGGCAGCAGGTCGGCACATCCGTGCGCTCCCTGCTGGTGGCCAAGTCCTCGGTGAAGCTGGACTACCCGAGGAGCGAAGGGGCGGTGACGGCCGACTACGCCCAGTTCATGGCCGACAACTCGACCGAGGAGCTGCGCGTCGCGCTGCGGGACGGGAAGAACAACCCCGTCGAGACCTATGAGAACGAGACCGACACCGTCGCCTCGATCTGGGACACCCGCATCGGCCAATGCATCGCCCGGGTCTCCGACGCGCATTACCCCGAGATCGCCTACAGCTCTTTCGAAGGCGGCTATGCCGCGCTGGGCACCGCCGACGACAACAAGGGCAACTGGGACTTCAACCCCGGCAATATCCGCCTCTCCGGCGGCGTAACGGCCATGACCGGCAACTACTACTACGAGCTCCCGGTCAACGGCGGCTACTTCGTCCAGGACGGCAACTCCATCGAGAGCAAATACGCCACCACCGCCGGCAAATCGTATATCCTTACCTGCTGGGCCACCGGCACCCCGGACTTCCTGCTGGGCGGCGGGGCCCTGACGCCCGTCCGGCAGCGGCAGGCCGGCGGCTGGTATCTCTACACCGTGTCCTTCGCCGGGGACGGCAGCAAGATCTTCGTCCGCAATACGGCCAACGGCTCGGCCATCGCCATCGACGAGCTCCGCTGCTACCCCAAGGGCAGCACGATCAGCACCAGCACCTACGCCCCCTTGTTCGGGCCCAACAGCCAGAACGACAACCTGAACAATATCACCTACTTCGACTACGACGACTTCGGCCGCCGGACCACCGTACGCGATATCAACCGGAACGTGCTTTCCGTCACCCGCTCGTACACGCAGGACGCCGACAATTGATCAAGCTGCCAAACCGAACTATATGAAACGCCTTTCATTGGCAGCGCTGCTGTCGCTGGGTTCCGTCGCCGCCGTCGCCCAGAACGTCCCCAACAACAGCACGCCGGGCACCGCCTCGGCCGGGCTGGCGCAGCCCCGCGCCTTCAACAGCTACCCCAATACGACGCCAACCCTGTTCAACTACAGCCGGGTCTTCGTCCCCAGGGTGCCGTCCCCCGATACCAGCGTCGCCAACCTGCTGGCCACCCCCGGGGTGCAGGTCGCCACCTCCTATGCCAACGGCTGGGGGCAGGTCCTGCAGCAGGTCCGGCGCAGCGTGATCCCCGGCAAGGACCTCATTTCCATCTCCGATCACCGGCTGGCCACCGCCACGCCGGCCTACCTGCCCTATGTCAAGGCCAGCGGGGCCAAGTTCCAGCCCACCCCCTACGGCGAGCAGCAGAGCTATTACGCTACGGCCTTCCCCGCCGAGGCCGACAATGCCTACAGCCGCAGCGAGATCGGCAGCAGCGCCGGCACCGGCACCGTGGTCACCGCCTACGGCGCGGGCGAAGGCCTGAGCGGCCAGGGCCGGGGAACGGCCGTCTCCACCCTCATCGCCACCAGCTCGAACGCCATCCGCATCTGGGAGCAGGATAACGGCGGGCAGCCCGTGTCTCCCGGCGCCTACGGCAACTGGGAGCTCACCGGCACCCAAACCACCGGGCAGCACGATGCCCGGACCATCGAGTGGAAGAACAAGACCGGGCAGCTCGTCTGCAAGCAGGTGAGCCTCGACGGGGGCTTCCTGACCACCTATTACGTCTACGACAGGCTGGGCCGCCTGGTCTTCATCCTGCCGCCCAAGGCCACCGCGCTCCTGGACGACAACGGCTGGGCGATGACCGCCCCCATCCGCGACAGCCTCTGCTTCGCCTACAGCTACGACCGCTTCGGCAAGATCATCGCCAAATGGACGCCCGGCCGCGGCCTGGACGAGTACGTCTACGACCGCAGGCACCGCCTGGTCTACAGCCGCAGCCCCCTGCAGGCCCAGCGGGGGCAGTGGTCCTTCACCGTCTACGACCGCAGCGGCCGGCCGCGCTTCAGCGGCGTGCGCAGCGGCACCGCCTCCCGGGACGATCTCCGGGGCTATATGGACGGCGCCGCCACCCCGACGGCCAATACCGCCGAGCTGGAATACTGGACCTACAACGAATGCAGCCAGACCCCGTACCCGGCTTCGCTGAACAACTGCCGCATCGACCAGTACAGCTATTACGACGATTACAGCTTCGAGTCCGGATCGCCCCTGGCCGGGCGCGGCTTCGACAACGGCTTCGCCGCCGACTACCTCGGCGGGGCGGTCAACGAGCCCGTGGTCCCCGCCGGCCTGGCGAACGGCCTGCTGACCGGGACCCGGACCCGGGTAGTCGATCCCGCCGCCGGGATGAACGCCTGGTGCTACAACCTGGTCTTCTACGACGCCAAGGGACGCGTGCTGCAGACCCAGGCCACCCATCCCTGGACCTCCGGGGCCTGGGACGTCAGCACCAACCAGTACAACTTCAGCGGCCAGCGCTGCCAGAACATCCTGCAGCACTACGACCGCGGCGGCAGCCCCAAGCCCGCCACCAAGATCCTGACCCGGTACGGCTTCAATACCGTCACCGGGCAACTGAGCGACGTGCGCGTCAAGACCGACGGCGGGCTCTTCGAGAGCATCAGCAATTACCAGTACAACGAGCTGGGGCAAGTGAGCCGGAAGACCCTCGGCGGCGGGGCGGAAGTGCAGAACCTGGACTACAATATCCGGGGCCAGCTCACGGCCCTCAACGCCGGCCATGCCGACGGCAACGACTACCCCGAGCAGCACTTCGGCTACCGCCTGGCCTACGAGTACGGCTATGCCGAGCCCCGCTACGACGGCAGCATCGCCGGCTTCACCTGGCGGGGCAGCGGCCGGCCCCAGGCCTACGGCTACCAGTACGACCAGGCGGGGCGCCTCACCGCCGCCGACTACAGCGAGTACTCCAATCCCAACTACACCGGCTCCGACTGGAACCGGCAGAACGTGGACTATTCCGTCAGCCAGCTCCGTTACGACGCCAACGGCAATATGCTGTCCATGAAGCAGCGGGGCGTCGGGCTGTCCGGGGGCGTGCTGCAGCCCGTCGACATGGACCGGCTGCGCTACAGCTACCCCGACGGCTCCAACCGCCTGGCCGCCGTCACCGACACGGTGACCATCGACTACCAGCTCCACGACTTCGTGGACGGCAATACCGGCAGCCGGGATTACGGCTACGATGCCGACGGCAACCTCTCGGCCGACCGGAACAAGGGCATCACCGACATCACCTACAACGAGCTGGACCTGCCGCTGAGCGTCACCACCGCGGGCAAGGGCAGCATCGCCAACGTGTACGATGCCGCCGGCCGGCTGCTGCAGAAGACCCTCAGCTTCCCGGCCGGCACCCCCCTCACGGT
>JASLFY010000199.1 GCA_030150425.1 Yimella sp.
AGCTCGCTCCAGGTGTCGCGGGCCAGCTGCGGGTAGGTGCCGGCCAGCGCGGGGTCGGTGAACAGGCGGTTGGCCAGCAACAGGGTGCGCTCGGCGGCGGCGACGTCCTCGGGAGAGTCGCTGACCGGCGAGACCGGCTGCAGGTTCAGCGTGATGCCGAGCTGGTCGCCCGGGTGGGCGGCCTCGCGCATCGCCTGGATCGCCAAGCCGTGGCCGAGCATCAGGTGGTGCGCCGCCTGCAGCGCGCCCTCGCCCTCCTGGGCGCCCGGCGCATGCCGGCCCTCTGAGTAGCCGAGGATCGCCGAGCAGAACGGCTCGTTCAGGGTGATCCAACGGTGCACCCGGTCGCCGAGGTGCTCGTGGACGATCGAGGCGTAGTCGGCGAAGCGGTACGCGGTGTCCCGCGAGCGCCACCCGCCCAAGTCCTCCAGACCCTGCGGCAGGTCCCAGTGGTAGAGCGTGATCGCCGGTTCGATGCCGTTGCGCAGCAGCTCGTCGATGATCCGGTCGTAGAACTCCAGACCCTTCTGGTTCGCCGGGCCGGTGCCGTCCGCCTGGATCCGCGGCCACGCCAGCGACAGCCGGTACGAATCCACCTCGAGCTGCTTCATCAGCGAGATGTCCTCGGGGTAGCGGTGGAAGTGGTCGCAGGCGACATCGCCGGTGTCGCCGTTCTCGACCTTCCCCGGGGTGTGGCTGAAGGTGTCCCAGATCGACGGGCCGCGATCGTCCTCGTGCACCGCTCCCTCGATCTGGTAGGACGCGGCGGCCACGCCGAACTCGAATCCGGCCGGCAGGGTGAATTTCTGGCTCATCGATCGCTGCTTTCTTCCAGAACCTGGATGGCGAAGGGGCCGAGCTGCAGGCTGCGGCCGTTGCGGGAGACGTGAACTGTGTCGTTCGAGGCATTGCAGATCCACACGAACCGGACGCCGTCGTCGCGTTCGAGAGCGTCCACGAACACCCGGGGGTCGTCGACGTGCAGGGACCGGTCGGTCCCCGCCTCGACGGCCAGGGCGCGGTAGAGCTGCCAGGTCGGTTCGGGGTTGGCGCGCGCCCGGCGGGCCGCGAAGTACTCCAGCGGCACCGCGGACAGCACCGCCTGGCCGGAACCGATCCGATGACGGGTCAGCACTGCGTTGCCGTGCTGGTCGGTGCCGATGACCTCGGCGCCGATCGACTCGATCGGCAGCCGCGCCCGACCGTCCGGTCCACCGGCCGCCGGAACGTCCAGCACCGTGCCGACCGCGAGGTCGCCGAGGGCGGCGTCGACCGACACCTCCACGACGTCGTCGGTGATCGGATCGACCATGCCGTAGCGCAACCCGTGGCGTACGCCGAAGGTCTCCTCCAGCCCGGTCCACCACGGACCGCGCTGCACCGGGCAGTCGCCGAGGCCGTACGACGCGTACACCGTCGCACCGGCCTGCGCCAGCTCCCGCAGCCGGCGCCAGGTCGGCGCGGTCAGCGCCTTCACCGACGGCACGATCACCAGGGAGGTGCCGTCGGGGTCGTCGTCGAGTTCGCGGGCGAACCGCACGCGCAGGTCCGCCTCGCGGGCCGCGACGTACGCCTGCTCCAGCGCGGCGACGATGTCCCGCCGCTCCTGTACGTCGAAGGTGAACTTCTCCGGACCGTCCAGGTAGGCCGGCACCAGGATCGTCGCGTCGGCCGGGAGCCGCTCGCAGCGCGCGAGGTCGACCCGGTCGAGCACCTTGCGGAACTCGGCCATCTCGACCAGCTGGGGCTTGGGCGTTCCGTCGACCCTGGTGAGCCCGAAGTGCAGCTCGAACGCGTGGTGTCGGTACGGGTCCTGACCCTCGAGATTGTCGAAGTCGGTGTTGTTCCAGGCGATCCAGCCGGTCGCGCCGCCGAGCAGCGAGAGGTGCAGCACCTGCCGGTAGTACTGCGCGGCGTGGTCGTCGGACGCGAAGTCGGAGGTGACGCCGAACTCCTCCAGCACCACCGGCTGCCCGGTGACCGCCGACAGTTCGCAGACGAAGGCCGCCTTGAGGTGGGAGCGGACGACGTCGTTCTCCATCCGGTAGACGTGCGGCCCGACGAAGTCGGTCATCGGGGCGAGGTCACGGATCGAGTAGCCGTTGTCCTCCCCCGTGGTCTCCACGCCCCAGGCGCCGTCACCGATCGACACCGGCCCCCGGCCACCGCCCGCGCGGACGGCCTGCACCATCAGCTCCGCCCAGGCGGAGACGTCGGCGCGGGTGCCGTTGCCGGCGTAGATCGGCATCTCGTTCGAGATCAGCCACCCCGCGATCGCCGGGTGGTCGGCGAACCGGGCCGTCAACGTACGGATGTACCAGGCCTGCCGGGCGACCAACCAGGTGTCGGTGTAGAGGTCGCGGTCTCCGCGCCAGGACGGGCTCCAGTTCTCCCCCGACATGTGGCCGACCAGGAACGTCGGGATGGTCTGCATCCCGGCGGCGGTGTGACG
Organism: Yimella sp.; assembly: GCA_030150425.1. Lineage (GTDB taxonomy): Bacteria > Actinomycetota > Actinomycetes > Actinomycetales > Dermatophilaceae > Yimella. Next base: position 2,453 of record JASLFY010000199.1, read on the forward strand.
GTCCAGGAAGTCGGCGAACCGGTCCAGTACGTCCTCGTCGAGCCGGTCCGGCTCGGGCATGGTGTGCGGCCAGAAGAAGAACGACCGGGTGACGTCGAGACCGTGCTCGGCGAGCACCGCGAGCTCCTGCGCGACGACGTCGCCGTCGTACGACTGCCACATGAACGGACCGCCGGCGCGGGACCAGAAGTTCGCCCCGAGCCAGGTCTTCGGCGCGTCGTCCGGTCCGGTGACCTTCGCGAACGGCCGTGGCACCGCGGTCACTTCACGGCTCCCGCGGTCAGGCCGGCCACCAGGTAGCGCTGCAGCAGCAGGAACGCGATGACCACCGGGACGCTGACCACCAGGGAGGCGGCCATGACCTGGTTCCAGTAGACGTTGATCGCGGTGGAGTAGTTCTGCAACCCGATGGACAGCGTCTTGCTGGAATCGTTGGTCATCTGCGAGGCGAACAACACCTCGCCCCAGGACGTCATGAACGAGTAGACGGCGACGGCGATGACACCGGGGCGCGCGGCGGGCAGCACGATGCGCAGCAGCGCACCGACCGAGGAACAGCCGTCGACCCGGGCGGCCTCGTCGAGGTCGCGCGGGATGCCGTCGAAGTAGCCGGCCAACATCCAGATCGAGAACGGCAGCGAGAACGTCAGGTAGGTGACGATCAGGCCCGTACGGGTCTGGTAGAAGACGGTCGTTCCGAGCACCTTGTCGAGGTTGACGAAGATCAGGAACAGCGGCAGCAGGAACAGGATCCCGGGGAACATCTGCGTCGACAGCACCGCGCCGGTGAACAGCTTGCGGCCGCGGAAGCGGTACCGCGAGACGGCGTAGCCGGCGAAGATCGCCACGATCACGCTCAGCACCGTCGAGATCGAGCAGACGATCAGGCTGTTGGCGAAGTAGTGGCCCAGCGGGACGGTGTGCCAGATGTCGACGAACGGCCGCCAGGTCGGATGACTCGGCCACCACTCGAACGCACCCTGCACGTCACCGAGCGGCTTCACCGCGCCGGTGAACAGGACGTACAGCGGTACGACCGTGAAGATCGTCAGGAACGTCAGGACGACGACGCGGAAGACCTTGAAGGACAACGGTTCACGCACGGCGGCTCCTCCGGTTGACCACGAGCAGGTAGAGGCCGGTGACGACCAGCAGGAACAGCAGCAGCAGCACCGACATGGCGGCGCCGAAGCCGAAGTTCCAGTTCACGAACGAGGTGCCGTAGATGTGGATCGACACCAGGTCGGCCGACTTCGGCGGCTGCGCACCGAACAGCACGAACGGGGTGTTGAAGTCGTTGAAGGTCCACAGAAACAACATCAGGACCAGCACCACGTTGACCGGGCGCAGAGTCGGCAGGGTGATGTGGCGGATCTGCTGCCAGTAGCCCGCACCGTCGACCGACGCGGCGTCGTAGACGTCGTCCGGGATGTTCTGCAGTCCGGCCAGCAGCATCAGGAAGGCGAACGGCCAGGACCGCCAGATCGCGACGATCGTCATCGAGAAGAAGGCGTTGTTGCCGATCAGCCAGAACGACTGGCCGTCGGTGAGGTGCAGCTGCTGCAGCACGTGGTTCACCAGGCCGTTGTCGCGCTGGAACATGAAGCTCCAGGTCATGATGCCGGCGTAGATCGGCATGGCGTACGGCACCAGGAACAGGGTGCGGAAGAAGCCGCGGCCGCGGAACTTGCGGTGCAGCACCAGCGCGGCCGACATCCCGAAGAACCAGGCGAAGCCGACCACGAGCACGGTGTAGATCAGCGTGATCTCGAAGGAGTGGAGAAGGCTGCTGCCGAGCGGACCGTTGAAGTCCAGCGCCAGCTTGTAGCCCGACAGTCCGGCGTACGGCGCCGCCGACCAGTTCGCGATGTAGAACTGCGTCAGCTGAACGAAGGACATCCAGACCCCGACGAGCATCGGGATGATGTGGATCAGCAGCTCCAGGAGAACAGCCGGGAGGATCATCAGCCACGGCGTGATGTTCCGTCCCGACCGTCCCCCGGAGCGTCGGGGAAGCACCGACATCAGCCGGCGGCGCCCATCTTGTCCTGCGCAGCCTGCAGCGCGGCCTTGATGTCGGCGTCGGTCGGTGCCTTGCCGCTCGCCGCCTGGGCGAGGAGCTGGTTGACCGCGTTGCCGACGTTGGTCTCGTACGACGATTCCGCCGCGACCAGCGGCAGCGGCACGGACCGGTTGGCGAGGACGCCGGCGAAGACATCGGCCTCGTCCTTGTTGTCGGTGAAGTTCACCGTGCCGCCCTTGACCACCGGCAGTGCGGTGAACGGCTTGTCGAGGATGGCCTGCTCCTCCTTGCTGGTCAGGAACTTCACCAGCTGCAGGGAGGCGTCCTTGTTCTTGGTGTTCTTGAACACCGACAGGTTGATACCGGCGACGAAGCTGGCGGTGTTCTTCTTTGCACCGCTCGGCGCCGGGATCGGCACGACGCCGTAGTCGCTGGACTTCATGCCGTCGGCCTGCAGCGTGTTGTCGGCGTTGTTCTGGCTCATCAGCATCGCGGCCTTGCCCTTGGCGAAGTCACCGGGAGCCTCGGGGCCATTCTTGTACTGGACGCTGCTCTTGTTGACGACGCCGCCGCTCATCAGGTCGACGTACTGCTTGACGCCCGCGACCATGCCCGGCGAGGTGAAGTTCGGCTTGCCGTTGCTGTCGAACGGGTCGGCGCCCTGCTGCTGGCCGAAGATGAAGGCGAAGTGGACGCTCTCGGTGTAGCTGCCGCCCTCCATCGCCATCCCGTAGGTGCCCTTGCTCGGGTCGGTCAGCTTCTTGCTGGCCGCCTGCAGGTCCTCCCACGTCTTCGGCGGCTGCAGGCCGGCGTCGGCGAACATCTTCTTGTTGTAGTAGAGGCCGTAGACGAGGCCGTACAGCGGCACGGAGGTCGGGTCCTGACCCTTCATGCCCGAGGTGGCGAACGAGGCGTCGACGAACTTGTCCTTGCCGCCGATCGCGTCGAGCGCGCTCTTGTCGAACGGCAGGAAGGCGCCGGTGGCCTGCAGCGAGGCGGCCCAGGTGTTGCCGATGTTCAGGACGTCGGGGCCCTGCCCACTGGTGGTCGCGGCGAGGATCTTGTTGAGCAGGTCGGGCCAACCGATGACCTGCAGGTTCACCTTCACCCCGGTCTGCTTGGTGAACTTCGCCAGCTCCGGCTCGAGCACCTTCTTGTCGGCCGCGAGGTCCGGGCCCTGGTTGCTCGCCCAGTAGGTGATGGTCTTCGAGCCACCGCCGCCCCCACCCGACGAGTCACTGCTGTTGTTGCTTCCTCCACCACAACCCGCCACTGCGACCAGCGCCGAGGCGGCCAGGACAGCGGGAACCACGCGACGCTTCACGGGGACCTCCAGAAAGGTGTTCGAGCCCGGTCCGATCGGCCGGGTGACCCACATCACATCACTTACACGGTTCAGTTACCAGTGTCCGTTATCGTTTCGTTAACCGGTTCAGTTGACAGAGGACAAGGCCCCTGGAACGGCGCCCGGAACGGTGCCCTCAGGCCGGCGCGAGTCCGGTGCTCTGCCGCACCTGCAGGCTGGACGGCGACACCGGCACCCGCCCGCGGTTGTTGCCGCCGATCAGATCGAGCAGCACGTCGGCCGCGAGCCGACCGAAGGCCGGGGTGTCGCGCCCCAGCGCGGTGAGCGACGGATGCACCAACCGGGCGACCTCGGAGTCGTCCCAGCTGACGACCGAGATGTCGCGCGGCACCTGCAGCCCGAACTCGCGCGCCGCGGCGATGCCCTCGAGCGTCATGTGTTCGCTGCCGAAGACGAGGGCGGTCGGGGCGTCGTCACCGGCGAGCAACCGCCGGGTGACCGCCGCCGTCTCCGGACCGGTGTACGTGGCCGGCACGCTCTGCGCCGTCATGCCGAGCTTGCGCGCGGCCGCCAGGACACCTCGCGAACGACCGCGCTCGTGGACGAACTCGCGTGGGCCGCCGATGTGCGCGATGTGTCGGTGGCCGAGTTCGTGCAGGTGGCGCACCACGAGCGCGGCGTCACCGGCGTGGTCGCTCCACAGCATCGGCAGCGTCGCGCCCTTCACCGGGCCACCGAGCAGCACCGCCGGCAACCCGATCCGGGACACCGCCGTGATGCGGGGGTCGCCGTGGCGTTCGTCCATCAGGATCGCGCCGTCGATGCGCCCCTCCCCCCACCACGCCTCGTAGATCGCGGTCTCGGCGGACACGTCGGCGCCGGTCACACGCAGCAGGAGGCTGTAGCCGCGCTCGGCGAGCGAGCTCTCCACGCCGGCCAGGAACCGCATGAAGAAGGTCTCCACCGTCAGCAGCTCCGGCGGACGGGACAGGATCAGCCCGATGACACCCGTTCCGGAGCCCGAGAGGGCGCGGGCGCTCGCACTCGGGTGCCAGCCGAGCTGTTCGGCCAGGGCCAACACATTCCGCCGGGTGTCCGCCGCGACGCCGGGCCGGCCGTTGAGGGCGTACGACACCGCAGCCTTGGAGATGCCGAGCTGGCGGGCGATGTCGCCCATCGTCGCGCGCCGTGCGGTCATCTCGTGCCTCCCGGATGTGGAATGCAGCACACTCTACTTATTCCGTTAAGGCACACCAGGGCTGCCCGCGGATTGTCGAGCGGCGTCGGCTCGGCGCGAGCCCCGTGCGACGATTCCCCCATGGTGATCCTCAGCCGCATCTACACCCGCACCGGCGACAAGGGCTCGACCGCCCTTGGCGACTTCAGTCGCACCAGCAAGACCGACTCGCGCCTGGCCGCGTACGCCGACACCGACGAGGCCAATTCGACGATCGGTGTCGCGCTGGCCACGGGCGATCTGGGCGAGGACGTCACCCGCACCCTCACCCGCGTGCAGAACGACCTGTTCGACGTGGGCGCGGACCTGTGCACCCCGCTGGTGGCCGATCCGGAGTACCCGCCGCTGCGCGTGCAGCAGCAGTGGATCGATCAGCTCGAGGCCGACATCGACCACTACAACGAGCCACTGGAGACGCTGCGCTCGTTCATCCTGCCCGGCGGCACCGTCGGCGCCGCGCAGCTGCACGTCGCCCGGACCGTCGTACGCCGGGCGGAGCGGTCCACCTGGGCGGCGATCGAGACCCACGGCACCGACGAGGCGCCGACCGGCTCACAGAAGGGCGCCGGCGGCATCAACCCGCTCACCGCGGCGTACCTGAACCGGCTCAGCGACCTGCTGTTCGTGCTCGCCCGCCACGCCAACCGCGAGCGCGGGGACGTGCAGTGGGTGCCCGGCGGCGAGCGCTGAGCTCCTGGCGCCGGGACAGCGGTCAGAGGACGCTGTTGGTCGACCCCGGCGGCGACGACTCCGACCAGCTGCGCAGCTGGGTGTAGTCACCCCGGGAGAGCGCGAACTCCCACACCACGTCGTCGTCGACCCGACACTTCACCGACACGGGGTCACTGATCACGTTCGGCACCCCGCGTACGGACTCCGGCGGGCCGACCTCGACGTCGCGGCGGTGCAACACCCGGCGCGGCCGCAGGCCGATACCGAGCACCGGGAACCACTCGACCGTCTGCGCGGTGGACCGCGCCATCCCCATGACCCAAAGATCCCCATGGCGCTGGGCCATGAGGATCATGAGGTGGTCTCGCGTGATCAGCATTCGTCGAACGACGATCCAGCCGACCAGCAGGACGAGACAGACCAGGAGCGCAGCGAGAACGACCTCTGCCGAGATCAGGAATTCCCCCATGCGCGTCCGGTGTTTCAGGCAGTCGCGGAGGCGGTCTCGATGGAGTCGGAGACGATGGTCACCTTGCTGCTGTCGTCGACCGAGATGAAGCCACCCTCGACCTTGACCGTCTGCTGGCCACCCTCGACCGCGTCGATGCGGACCTCGCCGGTGTCGGCGAGCACCGACAGCACCGGGGTGTGGCCGGGCAGGATGCCCATCTCGCCGTCGACGGTGCGGACGTAGACCGCCGTTGCGTCGCCCTCCCAGACCATACGGTCGGCGGCGACAAGCTGGACGTTCAGGGTGCTCACGGAGACTCTCCTGCCAAGGGTACGGGCGTACTCCCGCCAGTCTACCCGGCGTGCGGGACTGCCCCGTACCGGCCGTCAGTGGACGAAGACGACAGCCATCGGCGTCTGCTCCGACCCCTGACCCAGTGGGTTGTCGGCGAACATCTCCTCGAACCGGGTCCACGGCGCGGGGACGTCGGCGCCGAGCACGTTGCGTCCGATGTCGTTGGCGTCCATCACGATCGTGCCCGCGAAGGTCGACCGATACGGCTCCGGCAGCCGCTCGCGCAGCATCGCCGAGATGCGGGCCGCGACGTCGTCAGGATCCTTCGGCGCCAGCTTCGCCGACACGTTCGAGGGGTACGCGGAGTACTCCGTCGGACCGTCGATCGCGCGGATGTCGTTGCCGACCAGTTCGTAGAACAGGCCCTTGCGGCCGATCACCTTGCCGACCGCACCGCCGGCGCTGGCGAACAGCACGCGCGGCAATCCTGCCTCCTGGATCGCGAGCTGCATGGTGAACGGCGAGCCGAGGCCGATGCCGGCAGGAGTGCGGGTGACGTACTTCGACAGCACGCGGGCCGGGCGGCCGACCTCGATGTCCCAGATGAAGTACGACCGCCCCTGGGTGATCGCGATGATCTTCTCGGAGATGAAGTAGTACCACTGCTTGTCGGCCAGCGGCGCCGCGTGGTCCGGGTCGGCGGCGAGCGCCGCGAAGAACCGGTCGAGGGTCTGGGCGACATAGGCGTCGATGTCGGTGTTCTTGTCGACGAGGTCGGTGCGCAGCGGGTAGCGGGTCACCTGCTCCCCCAGGCTGGTGGTCAGTCCGAGCGTCTTGCCCTCGTTCGGCTCCAGGTCGGTCTTGATCCGCACCGGCGCCGGCTCCTCCGCCGGCTTCTCGTCGAAGAACTCCCGCAGCCACAGCTCCATGCCGACGAACCGCCAGAAGGTCGCCGAGTCGACCGGGTTCGTGCCCTTGATCCACCCCTCGAAGGCGTGCAGCACCTCGTTCTGGTCGACGTACGGGCGGTTGGCGAACTCCTCGGACAGAAAGATGCCGTAGAAGAAGCTCTTCAGCCGGGTGAACCACTCGCGCTGGATCGGGCCGAGTTCGATCGCGGACGGGCCGTCGGCGACGGCGTCGGCGACCGTTCCGCGGACGGCCTGGCGCAGGGCCTGCTCGTCGCGGCCACCGGCGACGAAACCGTTGTCCGGCAACGACATCGCGGCGGCGACGACGGCGTCGTCGAGGTACGGGTGGCGGTCGGTGACACCGAACGCGGCGTTGTTGCGCGCGGCGGCACGCAGTCGCGGCGCGAGCACACCGGAGTCGAGGGCGGAGCGCACGCCGGCGGCGATGGTCGTGCCGGTGGTCTCGGGGGCCTCGCCCGCGTCGATCGCGCGCAACTGCTTGCTCAGCAGCTGCTCGACCGGAACGCCGCTGCCCTTGCGGCGCGCGTCGAGGGCCTGCTTGCCGAGGCGGGCGGCCGCACCCGGGGACGAGCTGAGCGCGCGGGCGGCGCCGACGACGCCCTGGCTGCGCAGGTGGGCGCGGACGCGGTCGCGACACCGGCGCCCACGAGCTGCTCGCCGG
>JASLFY010000205.1 GCA_030150425.1 Yimella sp.
ACCGCCGTACGCGTTCAGGGTGTTGACGGTCAGCTTGCCGGTGACGATGACGAAGTAGATGACGATCGCGATCGCGCCGCCGCCGGCGAGGTCACCGACGAAACCGACCTGGTTGTCCAGGAAGGTCGACTTCGGGATCGACGCGAGCAGCGCACCGATCGCCATCGACCACATCGAACCGAGCACCGAACCCCACAGGGTGGAGTTGAAGGTGCGTGCCGCGGGGGTCTCGGCCGGCAGGTAGCGGGAGTAGTCCGCGACGTACGGGCCGAAGGTCAGCTGCCATCCGGCGCCGAGCGAGATCGCGAGCAGGAAGGGCACGAAGCCGAACGTCGGGTTGCTCAGCAGGTGGGCGCCGTCGTAGTTGTGGAAGATCTTGAAGGTGATCCAGGCGAACCCGAGGATGCCCACGACGGTCGCGACGCGGCCGAGCGCGTGGATCCAGCGGTAGCCGAAGGCGGCCACCACGAAGGTCAACAGACCGAAGATCACGATGCCGATCCAGGTCGCGTCGACGTGCAGGATCTTGTTGATCGCCTGCCCGGACAACACGGTGCCGGTGGCGGCGAACCCGAGGTACATCAGGATGACCAGCACCAACGGGAGTGCGGCACCGAAGACACCGAACTGGGCCCGGCTGGAGATCATCTGCGGCAGACCGAGCTTCGGTCCCTGCGCCGAGTGCAGCGCCATCACGGCGCCACCGAGCAGGTTGCCGATGAACAGGCCGACGATCGCCCAGAGGGCATGGGCCCCGAAGATCACGGCGAGGGCGCCGTCGACCACCGCGGTGATCTGCATGTTGGCGCCGAACCAGAGGGTGAACTGGTTGGTCGGGCTGCCGTGGCGTTCGGCGGCGGGCACGTAGTCGATGCTGCGTTGCTCGACCTGGGTGCTCGCGCCGGCGGGGGCGGAGATGGAGGGCATGGGGACGCCCCTTCCGATGTCGTGGGTCCGGGGACCCGGTCAGGATGTTGCGTTGTTGTCGGTGCTCGCTGCCACAGTGGGTGGATGGAACAGCGGATGAGTTTCGTGACCCTGGCCGTACGCGACGTCGCCGCCGCGCGGGCGGCCGGAGCGACGGTGAGCGAGCCCGCCGACCGGGTGTGGGGTGGCTACTCCGGCTACTTCACCGATCCCGACGGGTTCGCCTGGGAGATCTGCTGGAATCCCGGGGAGGTGGGGCAGCTGGTGGTGCCCGACGTGTCCGCCACCGGGTGATCGTCGGTCGGCCGCCACGCGCGGTGGTGGTGACGGCCGACCGACGACCATCGAACTCAGTCCCCGGCCTTGGGGGCCTTGGAGCTGGCGGCCTTCTCGGTGGCCGCCCGCTGAGCCGCGTCGGCGTCGCCGGCGTCGCGTACGTTCGGCGCCATCGGCACCCGCGCGCCCCGCTCGTTCGCGACGTCGACCGCCCGCTGGTAACCGGCGTCGACGTGACGGAAGACGCCCATCGCCGGGTCGTTCGTCAGCAGCGCGGTGAGCTTCGCGGCCGCCAGGTCGGTGCCGTCGGCCACGCCGACCTGCCCGGCGTGGATCGACCGACCGATGCCGACACCGCCGCCGTGGTGCAGCGACACCCAGGTGGCGCCGGAGCTGGTGGCGGTCAGCGCGTTGAGCAGCGGCCAGTCGGCGATCGCGTCCGAGCCGTCAAGCATGCCCTCGGTCTCGCGGTAGGGCGAGGCGACCGAGCCGGAGTCGAGGTGGTCGCGACCGATGACGATCGGCGCGGAGACCTTGCCCTCCTTGACCAGCTGGTTGAACAGCTGACCGGCCTTGTGTCGCTCGCCGTAACCGAGCCAGCAGATGCGGGCCGGCAGACCCTCGAACTCCACGAACTCACCGGCGGCGTCGAGCCAGCGGTGCAGGTGCTCGTTCTCCGGGAAGAGCTCCTTCAGCGCGGCGTCAGTGACCTCGATGTCCTTCGGGTCGCCCGACAGGGCCACCCAACGGAACGGGCCGAGGCCCTCGCAGAACAGCGGGCGGATGTACGCCGGAACGAACCCGGGGAAGGCGAACGCGCGGTTGTAGCCGGCCGTACGCGCCTCGTCACGGATCGAGTTGCCGTAGTCGAACACCTCGGCACCCTCGTCCTGGAACTCGACCATCGCCTGCACCTGGCGGGCCATCGACTCGCGCGACTTCTTGGTGAAGCCGGTCGGGTCACCCTCGGCCTCGCGCTGCCACTCGTCGACGGCCACCTCGATCGGCAGGTACGACAGCGGGTCGTGCGCCGAGGTCTGGTCGGTCACCACGTCGATGTGGATGTCGCCGGCCTTGTGCCGCTCGAGCAGCTGCGGGAAGACCTCGGCGGCGTTGCCGACGATGCCGATCGAGACCGCGCGCTTCTCCTCGCGGGCCTTGTTCGCCCGGGCGATCGCGTCGTCCAGGTCGTCGGCGATCTCGGTCAGGTAGCGCTTGGCGACTCGGCGCTCCAGGCGGGTGCGATCGACGTCGGCGATCAGGCAGACACCGCCGTTCAGGGTGACGGCCAGCGGCTGCGCGCCACCCATGCCGCCGCAACCACCGGTGAGGGTGATCGTGCCGGCGAGGGTGCCACCGAACCGCTTCTTCGCCACGGCGGCGAAGGTCTCGTACGTCCCCTGCAGGATGCCCTGGGTGGCGATGTAGATCCACGACCCGGCGGTCATCTGGCCGTACATCATCAGGCCCTCGGCCTCCAGGCGGCGGAACTCCGGCCAAGTGGCCCAGTCCGGCACGAGGTGGGAGTTGGCGATGAGCACCCGCGGCGCCCACTCGTTGGTGGTGACGACGCCGACCGGCTTGCCGGACTGCACCAGCAGGGTCTCGTTCGGCTCGAGGTCCTTCAGCGTCTCGACGATCGCGTCGAACGCCTCCCAGCTGCGGGCCGCGCGGCCGGTGCCGCCGTAGACGACCAGGTCGTCGGGGCGTTCGGCGACCTCGGGGTCGAGGTTGTTCATCAGCATCCGCAGCGGTGCCTCGGTCTGCCAGGACTTCGCCGAGATGTCGGTGCCGCGCGGTGCGCGGACAGGGCGTGCGCCTTCCATGGTGGTCTCCTTCGCTTTCAGGATCAGTTGAGGTCGAGGCCGGTCGCGGCGATGGCGCCACCGGCGGTGATGAGATCGAACGCGGTCTGGATCTCCGGGGCCAGGAAGCGGTCCGGACCGGGCTGGCCGGCGTCGAGGGCGTCGAGCACCCCGCGTACGGCCGGGGAGGGTTGCAGCGGCGCGCGCAGGCGGATCGCCCGGGCGGCGGTGAGCAGCTCGACGGCCAGCACCCGCTGCAGGCCGTCGACCGCGCGGCGCAGCTTGCGGCCGGCGGCCCAGCCCATCGACACGTGGTCCTCCTGCATGGCGCTGCTCGGGATCGAGTCGACGCTGGCCGGAGCGGCGAGCCGCTTCAGCTCCGAGACGATGCCGGCCGCGGTGTACTGCGCGATCATGTGGCCCGAGTCGGTGCCCGGGTCGTCGGCCAGGAACGGCGGCAGGCCGTGGTTGCGGGCGACGTCGAGCGCACGGTCGGTGCGGCGCTCGCTGATGCTCGCGACGTCGGCGGTGACGATCGCCAGGAAGTCGAGCACGTACGCCACCGGAGCGCCGTGGAAGTTTCCGTTGCTCTCGACGCGACCGTCGGGGGTGACGACCGGGTTGTCGACTGCGGCGGCGAGCTCGCGCTCGGCGACGTTCACCGCGTGGGCGAGGGTGTCGCGGGCGGCACCGTTCACCTGCGGGGTGCACCGCAACGAGTACGCGTCCTGCACCCGGGTGCACGCCTCCGGGTCGCGGTGGCTCTCGCGAATTCCACTGTCCCGCATAATGTTCCGCAGGTTCTCGGCCGACAGCGCCTGGCCCGGGTGGGGGCGCAGGGCCTGCAGGTCGGCGGCGAAGACGTCGTCGGTGCCGAGCAGTCCGTCGATGCTCATGGCGCAGGTCAGGTCGGCCGTCGCCAGCAGCATCCGCAGGTCGTGGATGGCCAGGCAGAGCATGCCGAGCATGCCGTCGGTGCCGTTGATGAGGGCCAGGCCCTCCTTCTCCTGCAGCACCACCGGCTCGATGTCGTGCTGCTTGAGCGCCTCCGCCGCGTCGACGACCGTGCCATCGGCCAACGCGACGTCGCCCGCACCCATCAGCGCCAGCGCGCAGTGGGCCAGCGGGGCGAGGTCGCCGGAGCAGCCGAGCGAGCCGTACTCGCGCACACAGGGGGTGATGCCGGCGTTCAGCAGCGCGACATAGGTGTCGAGCGTCTCCGGACGGATGCCGGTGCGGCCGGTCGCGAGGGTGGAGATGCGCAGCAGCATGAGTGCGCGCACCACCTCGCGCTCCACCAGCGGGCCGGAGCCGGCGGCGTGCGAGGCCACGAGGGAGCGCTGCAACTGCTGGCGCTTCTCCAGCGGGATGTGGGTGTTGGCCAGGGCACCGAAGCCGGTGCTGACGCCGTAGTGCGGCACGGTGTCGTTGGCGAGCGCCTCGATCACGGTGCGTGACTTCGCGACCTCTGCTCGCGAGTCGTCGGTCAACTCGATCGGTGCGCCGAACCGGGCGACGGCGACGACGTCGTCGATCGAGAGCGGTCCGATGCCGACCTGGACGGTCTGCTGGGTGTATGCCATGTGATTCATTGCACAACCTGCAACGGGGAGCGGTGAACCCTCCACTGGACGTTGCTGTCCCACATTTGGGACAGTGCACCCATGTCCGGAGCCACCGACGCCATCGCACTGCTGCAGCTGCTCGCCCGCAAGGCGACCCCGCAGCCCGGCGCGGCCCTGGCCCGCGAACTCGATCTGCCTCGGTCGACGGCGTACAGATTGCTCGGGGTGCTGCGCGACGCCGGTTTCGTCACCCACGACGAGGAGGACCGGCGCTGGGGCCTGGGCGTCGCGGCGTACGAACTCGGGTCGGCGTACACCCGTCAGGCGCCGTTGCAGCGCATCGCGCTGCCGGCCGTACGTGGGCTGGTCGACCGCACCGGCCACAACGCCCACCTCGCGGTGCTGCACGGCAGCGACGTCCTCTATGTGATCGAGGAACGTGCCCCGGAGCGGCCGGTGCTGGTCACCGACGTCGGCGTACGACTGCCGGCGACGCTCACCGCCTCCGGCCTCGCGATGCTCGCCGAACTGCCGTACGTGCAGGTGCGGGCGCTCTTCCCCAGCAGGGCCGACTTCGTGCAGCGCCAGGGCCTCGGTCCGACGTCGCTGCCCGCGCTGCGGTCCGAGCTCTCGCAGGTGCGCGCCCGCGGCTACGCGGTCGAGAACGGCTCTGTCACCACGGGACTCGCGTCGGTGGCGGCGTGCGTACGCGACCACACCCGCCAGCCCGCCGCAGCCGTGGCCTGCACCTTCACCGCGGAGCTGGACGACGCCGCGCGCACCGACCTCGCCCGTGAGGTGACCGCGGTCGCCGAGGCGCTCAGCCGGCGACTCGGCAACCGCTGACCTCTCCCCACTTGTCCGCCAATTCCGTACGGACACGCCACAGAGTTGGCGGACAACCGCGTCACGAGGTGGCGGAGCGCTCCTGCTCCGACCGCAACACGCAGAACTCGTTGCCCTCGGGGTCGGCCATCGTCACCCAGCCGGTGCCGGGGCCGTGCAGGTCGCGCCGGTCGGCGA
>JASLFY010000233.1 GCA_030150425.1 Yimella sp.
GCGACCCCGTCGAGCCCGTCCAAGTCGGTGCCGGCGAGCGGCTGCGTGGCGTCCTCGTGCAGCACGAAGACGGCGCCGCCGGCGGTGAGCCGCTGCGTCAGCGCGCTCAGTTTCTTGCGGTCGACCAGCGGTTCGACGACCGGGACCGTCGCCCGGCGCGACTGCTTCGCGGCCGCGCGGACCAACTGCTCCCACTTCCGGTGCGCCTTGGCGCCGCGGTCGCCCTTCCATTGCACGATGCTGCGCTCGGCCTGCCAGGGCACGATCGCGTCGACACCGAGCTCGGTGGCGGCCTCGATCGCCTGGTCGTCCCGGTCCCCCTTGGCCAGGGCCTGCACGAGGGTGAAGCGTGGTTTGCCGGGCTCGGCGTCACGCAGTTCGACGATGCGCAGGTCGAGCCGGTCGGCGCCGACCTGAACGGTTTCGCACTCGGCGAGCACACCGCTGCCGTCGGCGAGCAGCACCCGCTCACCGACCCGGATCCGCTTCACGGTCGCGGCGTGCCGGCCTTCGGGACCGTCCAGGGTCAGCCCCGCCCCGACGGACGCCCCGGCGAGGCGTCCGTCGTCGAGCAGGAAGAGCGCGGCGGTCATCGAGGCGTCACTTGAAGGCGTCGCGCAGCTTGCCGAACAGGCCCTTGTCGGCGCGCTCGAAGTTGCCCTCGGGCCGCTCCTCGCCGCGCGCGGTCGCCAACTGGCGCAACAGCTCGCGCTGCTCGTCGGTCAGGCTCGAAGGGGTGCGCACGTTGGCGTGCACGAGCAGGTCGCCGCGCTGGGTGGTACGCAGGTGGGTGACGCCGAGCCCCTTGAGGGTGATCACGTCACCGGGCTGGGTGCCGGGCTTGATCTCCACGTCGCGGGTGCCGTCGAGGGTTTCCAGCGGCAGGTTCGCGCCGAGCGCGGCCGCGGTCATCGGCAGCTCGACCGAGCAGTGCAGGTCGTCGCCGCGGCGGGTGAATGTTTCGTGCTTGCGCACCCGCACCTCCACGTACAGGTCGCCGTGCGGCCCGCCGTTCGGGCCGACCTCGCCCTCCTCGGCGAGCTGGATGCGGGTGCCGGTGTCGACGCCCGCGGGGACCTTGATCTTCAGCGTGCGCCGGTCGCGGCGGCGGCCCTCACCGGAGCAGTCGAGGCAGGGCGACTCGATGACCTCGCCGTAACCGCCGCACGCGCCGCAGGCGCGGGTCGTCATGATCTGGCCGAGGAAGGAGCGCTGCACCTGCTGCACCTGACCGGAGCCGTGGCAGATGTCACAGGTGCGCCGGCCGGTGCCGGGGCGGGCACCCTCACCGTCGCAGGTCTCGCACAGGATCGCGGTGTCGAAGACCAGGTCGTGGTTGCCACCGAAGACGGCGGTCGCCAGGTCGACCTGCAACGGGACGAGGGCGTCCTGGCCGCGCTGCACCCGCGAGCGGGGGCCGCCGGCCGCGCCACCGGCGGCGCCGCCACCGAAGAACGCGTCCATGATGTCGGTGAAGCTGAAGTTGCCGCCGAAGCCGGCCTGGCCGCCGCCGAACGGGTCGGCACCCATGTCGTACTGCTGGCGCTTGTTCGGGTCGGACAGCACCTCGTACGCCTGCGAGATCTTCTTGAACTCGGCCTCGGCCTCCGGGCCGGGGTTGACGTCCGGGTGCAGCTTGCGAGCCTGACGCCGGTAGGCGCGCTTGATCTCCTCGGCCGGTGCATCCCTGTTCACGCCGAGGTCGGCGTAGTAGTCGTTCACGAAGTTCCTCTACTCCTCGAGAATTTCCGACACGTATCTGGCGACCGCGCGAACGGCGGCCATGGTCGTCGGGTAGTCCATCCGGGTCGGGCCCAACACCCCGAGTCCCCCGGCCGTGTACTGCGTGCTGACGATCGACGCGGTGCGCAGCCCGTCGACGGCGTTCTCGCCACCGATCCGGACGGCGACGACGTCACTGCCACCGGGCGCCATCTGTTGGAACAGTCGCAGCAGCACGACATGTTCCTCGAGCGCGTCCAGCACCGGTCCTATGGTGTCCGGGAAGTCCTGACCGGAGCGCACCAGGTGCGCCGTCCCGGCCATCGCCACGCGCTCCTGCTGATCCTCGGCGAGGAAGGCGGTCACCTGTTCCAGTGCCGGGACGAACTCGGTACGCCCGGCCGCCTGCTGCTCGGCGACCCACCCGTTGAGTCGGTCGGCCGCAGCGGCGCGACTGTTCCCCTCGGCGTGCTCGTTGACCAGGGCCTGCAGCCGGGGCAGTTCGTCGGCCTGGTGCTCGATGGCCAGGATCCGTTGCTCGACGCGTCCGCTCGACATGATCAGCACCACCATCAGGCGCGCCTCGGTCAGCGAGACCAACTCGACGTGCCGCACCGTCGCGGCGCCGATCGAGGGGTACTGCATGACGGCGACCTGGTGGGTGAGCGAGGACAGCAACCGCACCGTCCGGTCGACGACGTCGTCGAGGTCGACGGCCTGCTGCAGGAAGGTCTCGATGGCGACCCGTTCGGAACGCGACAACGGCTTCATGTGACCGATCTGGTCGACGAACCGTCGGTAGCCGGCGTCGGTGGGCACGCGTCCGGCGGAGGTGTGCGGGGCACTGATCAGCCCCTCCTCCTCCAGCGCGGCCATGTCGTTGCGGATCGTCGCGGCGCTCACCCCGAGGCGGTGGCGGTCGAGCAGAGCCTTCGAGCCGACGGGTTCCGAGGTCGCCACGTAGTCCTGCACGATGGCGCGCAGCACGTCGAGGCGCCGTTCCTCGCTCATGGTGCTCCTCCTTCCGGCTGCTGGACCTCGGCGCGGCGCCGGGCTCCGATTGGCACTCAGCGACCGCGAGTGCCAATTCTACGGCCCGCCGGTGACGGTCTGCACCAGCCGCGTGTCAGGCACCGGCGTGAGCTTCGCCTCCCTCTACCGTTGCGCCCGTGACTGATCGATACGGCTCCGATGTTCTCTCCTCCGACTGGCGCGCCCCCAAGCGCGGGCGCTCCCAGGACGTTCCGGCGGAGCGGGACGTCGTGGTCGAGGAGGTCGAGACCGGCTTCGTCGGGGCCGTCGTGCGGGTCGAGAAGGCCGGCGGTATGCACGTCGTCCATCTGGAGGACCGGCGCGGCAAGGTGCGGGCCTTCCCGCTCGGCCCCGGCTTCCTGATCGACGGCCGTCCGGTCAACCTGACCCAGCCGCGTCCGGCGGACGCGGCGAAGCTCGCCGCCGCCCGGGCCGCCACCACACGGACCGCCAGCGGTTCGGTCGCCGTCGCCGACCAGCGGGCACGCGTCGCGCTCGGTTCGCGCCTGTTCGTCGAGGGCCGCCACGACGCCGAACTCGTGGAGAAGGTGTGGGGCGACGACCTGCGCATCGAAGGTGTGGTCGTGGAGATGCTGGACGGTGTGGACGACCTGTCCGCCGTCATCAAGGACTTCCAGCCCGCCGCCGGTCGCCGGATGGGGATCCTCGTCGACCACCTCGTGCCCGGTACGAAGGAGCAGCGGATCGTCGACGCGGCCCGCGCCATTCCGCAGGCCCGTGACCACGTGCTCATCCTCGGCCACCCCTATGTGGACGTGTGGCAGAGCGTCCGACCGCAGAAGCTCGGCTGGACGCAGTGGCCGGTGATCCCGCGCGGCACCTCCTGGAAGCACGGCATCCTGGCCGAACTCGGCTGGCCGCACGACACCCAGGCCGATGTCGCCCGTGGTTGGAAGCGGATTCTGGGCACCGTGGAGAACTACGCCGACCTGCAGCCGGAGTTGCTCGGACGGGTCGAGGAACTGATCGACTTCGTCACCGCACCCGTCTGAGCCCGGGCCAAGTAGGTTTTCTCGTCATGACCCCCCGTGCCAAGGCTGCCGCGACACCGCATGCATCGGAGCATGCATCGCTGCATGCCGAATTGGTCGCGGTGGTCGTCTCCGTCGACGCCACCGGTGATGGCGGACCGATGGTTCTCGCTGCGGGCGACCCGCTGCACCTGCCGGCCGGCCCGCTGCGGGCGGACCATCACTCGTTACAGAACGGTGCGCGCGCCTTCGTAGCCGAGCAGACCGGCCATTCCCTCGGTTTCGTCGAACAGCTCTACACCTTCGCCGACCTGGGCCGCGACGGATCCGCGGGACGTGCGGTGTCGATCTCCTATCTCGGCCTGACCCGGGCCGCGATAGGAGATCGACACCGCGCGTCCCGCGGATCCGTCGCGGCCCAGGTCGGCGAAGGTGTAGAGCTGTTCGACGAAACCGAGGGAATGGCCGGTCTGCTCGGCTACGAAGGCGCGCGCACCGTTC
>JASLFY010000237.1 GCA_030150425.1 Yimella sp.
AGTACGCCCAGCCGCAGCAACCGGCGTACGGCCAGCAGCAGCCGTACGGGCAGCAGCAGCCCTACCAGGGCCAGCCCCAGCAGCAGCCGTACGGCCAACAGCCCTACGGCCAACAGCCGCAGCAGTACGGTCAGGCCAACCAGCAGTACGCCCAGCCGCAGCAGGGCTACCCGGGACAGCCGTACGCCCAGCCGCAGACCAAGCCCGGACTCGGCCGCACGATGGGGTGGGCGCTCCTCGCGCTCGCGCTGATCACGATCATCGGCTGCTTCGGTGCCTGGGCGAAGGTGAACCTCGACGCCGGCTCCTTCGGTAACTACCACGCCACGATCAACGGCTTCGGCCACGAGTCGTCGAACTTCCCGAGCGACAGCGGGAGCAGCAGCTCGAACGACGTCAAGGACGGTTGGTACGTCCTGATTCTCGCCATCGTCGCCGCGGTCCTCGCGGTGTTGCGCGCGCTGAAGAAGCTGCCCAAGCTCGCGATGATCGCCGCCGCCGTGCTCGGCCTGATCATCACCGGCATCGCGCTCTACGACGTCTCCGACATCTCCAGCAAGGCCGACGACCTGCAGGGTCAGGTGTCCAGCGGGATGAGCGCCTCCGCCGGCACCGGCTGGGGCCTGTGGATGGTCCTCGTCGGCGGCATCGGCATCGTCGTCACGAGCGTGCTCAGCGCCCTCAAGGACTGACGCTCGACACGCACCACACCAGCGCCTCACCGGCATCTCTGCCGGTGAGGCGCTGTCACTTAGGCTGGCGCACGTGACGAAACTGCTGGTCGCCCTCGACATCGACGGCACGACGATCCACTACGACGGACACCTCTCACCCCGCGTACGCGCGTCGATCCACGCCGCGATCGCCGCCGGCCACGAGGTCGTGATCGCCACCGGTCGCTCGGTCACCGGCGTGACCCCGGTCGTCGAACTGCTCGGCCTCGAACGCGGCTTCCTGGTCTGCTCCAACGGTGCGGTGATCGCGCAGATCGCCCCGGAGGAGGAACACGGCTACCGGCTGATCGACTCGATCACCTTCGACCCGCGCCCGGTGCTCGACCGGCTGCGCGGCGCGTGGCCCGACGGCGTCGTCGCCGTCGAGGTCATCGGCGAGGGCTACCTCGTCAGCGACCACTTCCCCGAGGGCGAACTGCTCGGCGAGGTCCACGTCGTCCCGTGGGAGGAGCTCGCCCAGCCCACCACCCGACTCACCTTCCGATCGCCGACCGGCACCTCCGCCGAGTTCACCGAGCTCGCCGACGGCCTCGGCCTGCACGGCGTGAACTACGGCGTCGGCTACACCGCCTGGCTCGACATCAACCCCGAGGGCGTCAGCAAGGCCTCCGCGCTCGAGCGGATCCGCGAACACCTCGAGATCGCCCCGGCCGACACCGTCGCCGTCGGCGACCACCGCAACGACCTGGAGATGCTCGGCTGGGCCGGCCGCGGGGTCGCGATGGGCCAGGCCCCCGACGACGTCATCGCCGCCGCCGACGAGGTCACCGGCACCATCGAGGAGGACGGCCTGGCGCAGGTGTTGGAGGGGCTGGCGTGAGCGAACTGCTCATCACCTCCGCCGCCAACCCGCGGCTCAAGCAACTGGTCGCGCTGCGCCGTCGCCGGGTCCGCGAGCAGGAGGGCCTGACCCTGCTCGAGGGCTACGACGAACTCGCCCTCGCCCTCGAGGCCGGCGTACGCCTGCGCACCCTGTTCCACTGCCCCGAACTGATGCTCGACGCCGACACCCAGGGCGCGCTGGTCCGCGCCGAACGGGAGCGCGGCGTGGAGACCGTACGGCTGTCACGTGCCGCGTTCGAGAAGGTCGCCTACCGCGAGGGCGCCGACGGCTTCCTCGCCGTCGCGCCCGCGGTCAAGCACGGCCTGGACGACCTCGACCTGCCCGCGAACCCGCTGATCCTGCTCTGCGAGGGAGTGGAGAAGCCGGGCAACCTCGGCGCCATGCTGCGTACGGCAGACGCCGCCGGCGTCGACGCGGTCATCGCCGCCGACCCGGTCACCGACTGGGGCAACCCCAACGTCGTACGCGGTTCCAAGGGCACCGTCTTCTCCGTCCCGGTCGCCTCGGCCACCACGACCGAGACGCTGGACTGGTTGCGCCGCAACGACATCCGCGTCGTGGCCACCACCCCCGACACCACCGAGCTGCACACCGACGTCGACCTCACCGGCGGCGTCGCCATCGCGGTCGGCACCGAGAAGTACGGCCTCACCGACGAGTTGCTGGGCCGCGCGGACCACCGCGTACGCATCCCGATGGTCGGTCGGGCGAACTCGCTGAACGTCGCCACGTCGGCCGCGATCGTGCTCTACGAGGCGGTGCGCCAGCGCGCCTGACGAGGGACCCCGGATGTGGGTCTTCTCAGGGCGAGTGGGACGATGCAACGCATGCGAGTTGACCATGTCGTGTATGCCGCGGACAGCGAGGGACTGGTGTCCACCGCGAAGCGGTTGGGGGAGCTTCTCGGCGTCGAGCCGGCCGACAGCGGGGTGCACCCGCGCTTCGGGACGCGTAACGCGATCATCCCGTTGCAGAACCACCGCTTCATCGAAATCGTCGAGGTGCTGGACCACCCGGCGTCCGACAAGGCGCCCTTCGGCCAGGCCGTACGCGCCCGCTCGGAGCAGGGCGGCGGCTGGCTCGGTTGGGTCGTCGAGATCGACGACATGTCCGTGGCGGAGGGCCTCGTCGGCCGCGCCGCGGCCCCGGGCAACCGGCACCGTCCGGACGGCACCGAGGTCACCTGGAAGCAGCTCGGCGTCAAGGGCCTGATGTCCGACCCGCAGGTTCCGTTCTTCATCCAGTGGAGCGAGGGTGCGGTCCACCCGTCGGAGATCGGCTCGACCGACGCCGACCTCAAGTCGTTCAAGATCGCCGGCTCGCCGGACCGCGTCCGCGAGTGGCTGGGTCTGTCCGGTCAGCCGGGTGTCGACCGCGACGAGTGGGAGCCCGACATCGACTTCGACTTCATGGCGCCCAACGGCACCCCCGGCCTGGTGTCGGTCACCTTCGACACGCCGAAGGGCGTCGTCGAGATCTGAGTTCTTCGCAGTACGCAATGAGCAGGGCCCGCTCCGGCGGGCCCTGCTCATTGTTGTGTCAGGGGTTCAGCTGCGCACCAGCCGGGCGATCGCGTCGGCCGCCTCCCGCACCTTCGCCTGCGCCGCGTCGTCGGACTCGCGGGCCGCGTCGACGACGCAGTGGCCGACGTGGTCCTCCAGCAGTCCGAGGCTGACCGCCTGCAACGCCTTGGTGATCGCGGCCACCTGCGTCAACACGTCGATGCAGTAGGTGTCCTCGTCGACCATCCGCTGCACGCCCCGCACCTGGCCCTTGATCCGGCGCAGTCGCTTGAGGTAGTCGTCCCTGGAACCGGTGTAGCCCGCCATGCGGCGATGGTACCCCTGGTGGGTATCAGACCCCGGTGATCTTGCAGAAGCTGGCGTAGTGGTCGCCGGTGTAGTACCAGTTCGGCGGCGACGTCAGCGGGGTGCCGCCGGTGATGATCCGCCGGGCGCCGCGGGTCGTCGCGTTGGGGGTCTTCACGGTGTACTCGTGGTAGTAGCTGCTGGACTGCGCGGGCAGCAGACCCTCACGGTTCTGGAAGACCCCGCCGTCCTGCGTGTACGGGAAGGGCCCACCCTTCTTGATCAGGTTGGCGGTCGTGGTCGCCTCCGGCGGCAACGACGACAGCGCACAACTCGACATCGCGTTCGCGCTCGGGGCGAGGCCCACGGTCGCGACGGCGAGGGCGGCGGCAAGGGGCAGCTTGAATGAATTCTTCATGCCCGCAACGGTGTTCGCCGTCGATGACGAATCGATGACGCTCCGGTCAAGCGGGAGTCAGGACTCGGTCAAGGCTCAGCGCTGCAGGTGGTCGACCAGCTGCGGGGCGAGGCCGACGTACGTCGCCGGGGTGAGCTCGCTCAGGCGCTGCGCGACGTCGTCGGGCAGGCCCAGACCGGCGATGAACTCGCGCAGGTCGTCGGCGGTGATGCGCCGCCCGCGGGTGAGTTCTTTGAGTCGTTCGTACGGCTGCTCCATGCCCGGAACGCCTTGCGCGCCCAGCGCGCGCATCGCCGACTGCACCGGCTCGCCGAGCACCTCCCAGTTGGCGTCGAGGTCCTTGGCCATCGCCTCCGGCACCGCGTCGAGCCCGGCCAGACCGCGGCCGGCGTTGTCGATCGCCAGCAGCGAGTGGCCGTACGCCGTGCCGATGTTGCGCTGCATCGAGGAGTCGGTCAGGTCGCGCTGCAACCGGGACTGCACCAGCGTCGAGGCGAGCACGTCGAGCAGCGCGTTGCTGACCTCGAGGTTGGCCTCGGCGTTCTCGAATCGGATCGGGTTGACCTTGTGGGGCATCGTCGACGAACCGACGGTGCCCTGGCCGCGCACCTGCGCGAAGTAGCCCATCGAGATGTAGGTCCAGACGTCGGTGCACAGGTTGTGCAGGATCCGGTTGAACCGCGCGATGTCGGCGTAGAGCTCCGCCTGCCAGTCGTGGCTCTCGATCTGGGTGGTCAGCGGGTTCCACTCCAGGCCGAGGCCCTCCACGAAGCTGCGCGAGATCTCGATCCAGTCGGTCTCCGGCACGGCCGCGGTGTGGGCGCCGTAGGTTCCCGTCGCGCCGTTGATCTTGCCGAGGTAGTCGGCGCCCTCGACCCGGCGCACC
The DNA here is from genome assembly GCA_030150425.1 of Yimella sp. Classification (GTDB taxonomy): domain Bacteria; phylum Actinomycetota; class Actinomycetes; order Actinomycetales; family Dermatophilaceae; genus Yimella. Next base: position 4,691 of record JASLFY010000237.1, read on the forward strand.
TGGCGGCCGAGCCGGTGGGCGAGGACGGCCAGCTCCTTGCCGAGCGTGGTCGGGGTGGCCGGCTGCCCGTGGGTGTGGGCCAGCAGCGGGACCTCGCGGTGTTCCTTCGCCAGCTCGGTGATCGCCTCGACGAGCGCGGTCGCGCGCGGCAGCCAGACTTGGCGGGTCGCGCCCTGCACCATCAGCGCGTAGGAGAGGTTGTTGATGTCCTCGCTGGTGCAGGCGAAGTGGATCAGCTCGCTCAACTGGTCGGCGTCGTCGCCGACGATGTCGGCCATCCGGCGCTTCAGGTAGTACTCCACCGCCTTGACGTCGTGGACCGTCTCCCGCTCGATCTCGGCCAGCTCGGCGATGTCGTCGGCGTCG
>JASLFY010000277.1 GCA_030150425.1 Yimella sp.
GCCGGGCGTCGACCAGGGCGGACCGGTCGGCGAAACCTTCGAGGTCGAGTTGATCCTGAAGGCGTTCCGCCGCGGAATCACGGGCCTCGCGTGCGGTGTCGACCGCGTCGGCCGCGCGCTCGCCGGCCGTGGCGAGGGAGCGGGTGGCGAGGTGGGCGCGCAGCATGTCGGCCGGATCGCCCGCCGTGTTCGTTTCAGAGGAGCAGCCGCAGCGCTCGGCGTGGTCACTGACCGCCGACTCGAGGCGTTGCTCGGTGGTCGCCAGCGCGTCCTGCAGATCGCTCAGGGTCTGCGCGGCGCGTTCCCCGGTGTGTCGGGCGGTGCGCTGCTTCTCGGTGACCGAGGTCCGTCGGTCGGTGAGCTCGGTCAGCTGCGTGTCGATCTCCGCCAGTTCGGTGCGGGCGGTGGTGATCGCGCGTACGGCGGCGGTCTGCCGCGCCAGCAGGTCCTCGATCGGGGCCTCGAGCGAAGCGTCGGCCGGTGGTTCGGCGGTGGCACTCTCGGCCCACGCAGTGCGAACGCGCTCACGCTCGAGGTCGGCCTCGTTGATGAGTGCCGTGGTCGCGGCGAGCGCGGTGCGGGCGCGGATCACCGACTCATGGGTCGTCGACGCGACCTTCTCGGCGGCGGCGATCTCGTCGGCGGTCACCGCGTTCGCCGGAACCGCCGGCAGCGGATGCTCGAGCGATCCGCAGACCGGGCAGGGGTCGTCGTCCTTCAGCTCGATCGCGAGTTCGGCTGCCATGCCCGTCAGCCGGCCGCGCCGCAGCTCGAGCACCGCCTGCTCGGCGTCGGTGAACTGCGCCATCCGCCGGTCGCGTTCGTCGATCTCGGCAGCCTCCCGGGCGCGCAGTTCGCGGAGTCGCTTCTCGACCTGGCGCAGGGTCTGCAGCAGCCGCAGGCGTTCTCGTACGGTCGGCTCGGGCGCGACGATCCGCGTGAGGTCGCCGCGTCGGGTGGTCAGCGCGTTCTCCCGCTCGGTGAGCTCGTCCAGTTGCTGCTGGGCCGCGTCGGCGGCAGCCGCCGCGACGCGCTGCTGATCGGTCACCTCGGGGAGCCGTCGGCGGTGGTCGTCACGCAGATCGAGCAGTCCGCGTACGCCGGCCACGGCCCGGTCGCCGGCGTCGACGCGAGCGAGCGCGGGGCCGAGGCCCGCACCGTCGTCGCCGTCGGTCACCATCCCGAGCAGCGCGCGCAGTTGCGTGCCGAGCTCCGCGGCCCGCTCAGAGCGTCGGTCGAGGTCGGCCGTCGCCGCGTCGACCACGCCGATGAGCGGCCAGCCGCGCTGGGCGGCGTCGTGACGCTCCAGGCGAGCCTGCGTGGCGGCGCGCTCATCGGCGGTGTCGAGGTGGTGTTGCCAGGTCTGTTGTGCCGCAGTGAGTTCGGCCGCCAGCCGGCGCTGGGTGACCGCCCGGTCGTGGGCCTCGCGGACGATCGCGGTGTGGGCCCGGGCCGCGTCGTCGGCCGCCATCGCCGTCGTGAGGGCGGTCGACAGCTGGGCTGCCGCGCGATCGAGTTCGGCGGGTAGTTCGTCGAGCGGGAGGGTGCGCCACCGTTCGATCTGCTCGGCGTGGTCGGCGAGCGACTCCTCGGCCCGCACCACGGAGGTGCGGACGCGGGCGTCGGCGTCGGTGACCTTCTGCCGGACGCCGCGGCGGTGGTCCGCCAGCCACTGCTCGACGTCGGCGAACCGGGAGATGTCGAACAGTCGCTCCAGCAATGCGGCTCGGTCGTCGGCCTTGGCCCGCAGGAAGGCCGCGAACTCTCCCTGCGGCAGCAGGACGACCTGGGCGAACTGTTCGAGGCCGAGTCCGAGCAGGTCGGCCAGCACCTCGCCGGTCTCGTCGAGTCGGTTGCTCACCGGCCGCCAACCGCCACCGAGGTGTTCCTCGAGGGTGACCGACGCCTGGCGGCGGGTGGTGCCGCTGCCGCGCTTCTTCGGCGCGAGGTGGGCCGGCCGGCGCGCGACCCGAAGCCGGCGACCGGCGACGGTGAACTCCATCTCCACCCGGGGGCCGAGGTGGGGCGCGGCGTGGTCGCTGCGCAACCGGTCGACGTGGGTTCGGCGAGCGCCGGGCACCTGACCGAACAGGGCGAAACAGACGGCGTCGAGCACGCTCGTCTTCCCGCTGCCGGTCGGGCCGTGCATCAGGAACAGGCCGTGGGCGCCGAGGGCGTCGAAGTCGACGACCTGCCGGCCGCCGAACGGGCCGAACGCCTCGATGGTGAGCCGGTGGATCCTCATGCCACCCCGAAGATCTGCTGGCCGTCGTTCACCCCGGCTCCGGCGCCGGCCACCACGCCCTCGTCGGCGCGGACCGCGCGCAGCCGGTCGACCTCGCCCAAAGCCGTCGCCAGCAGCGCGCTCTCGGCGTCGTCGACCGGCGCCCCGCGTACGTGGTCGACGAAGTCGCAGCAGACGTCGAGGTCGGCGCGCGCCCGGAGCCGTTGGGCGTAGCTGAGCTCGTTGCCGGGACGGGCGGGGCTGTCGAAGTGGAGCGCGACGGTGTGGGGGAAGCGGGCGCGGATGCGGTCCATCGCCGCCACCGGGTGGATCGCGTCGGTGAGCGTCACCTCACACCACGAGTCCTCGTGGTCGGCGAGCGCGGGGTCGTCGAGCAGTTCCTCCAGCGCGCCGCGCAGTCGCGCCAGTGCCCGGTCGAGCGGGACCGGGACGAGTTCCTCGCTGCCGGTGTCGAGGTCGACGAGCACGGAGGACTTGGTGTCGCCGGCCTCGCTGAACGAGAACGCGATCGGCGACCCGCTGTAGCGGACGCCGGGCCGCACCTGCTGGGCGCGGTGCAGGTGGCCGAGCGCGACGTAGTCGGCGCCGTCGAACACGTCGACCGGCACCACGCCGAGCCCGCCGACGCTCACGTCGCGCTCGGAGGAGGTGGTGGTCGCTCCCGCCACGAAGGAATGGGCCATCACGACCAGCTTCGAATCGTCGTCGTGGGCCGCACGGATGCGGTCCATCGCGGCGCGCAGCACGGCCGCGTGGGTCGCGACCGGCGCGCCCAACGGCCCGGCGGCCAACGCCGGCTCGAGGTAGGGGATCGGTGCGATCGTGGTGTCGCCCACCACGACCGGCCGGCCGATGTCGTCGATCGAGGTCGCCAGGTGGAGGCCGACCCGCGACAGCAGACGGGACCCGAAACCGAGGCGTCGGGCCGAGTCGTGGTTGCCGCTGGAGACCACGACCTGCGCGCCGGTGTCGAGCAGGGAGACGAGCGCGTGGTCGAGCAGTTCGACGGTGTCGGGGGAGGGCAACGCCCGGTCGTAGACGTCGCCGCTGATCAGGACGGCGTCGACGCGCTGGTCAGCGACGACCCGGACGAGGTGGTCGACGTAGCGGCGCTGGGTCGGCAGCAGCCCGACGCCGTGGAACGAGCGTCCGAGGTGCCAGTCCGAGGTGTGCAACAACCGCATGCCCAGCAGGGTAGAAGCCACCACCGACAACCTGGCCGAGCAACACGGTCCGGCGGGCGAGACACCCCGATCCCGACGTCACGGGTGAGTGCCGGAACCGGCACGACACGCCGCCGCGGACAGTACGTTGGTCGCGGAAGCACGCAACCCCCGAACCCCAGGAGGGCTGATGGGATCCGATGTGGCCAGCACCGTCTACACCCGCGAGCAGCGCCAGCGCTACCGCGAGAAGGTCCGTCAGGACCTCGACGTGTTCGAACAGATGCTGCACACCCGGGGGTTCGAGTTCGACCGGACGCTGACCGGGTTGGAGATCGAACTCAACCTGGTCGACGACGCGATGCAGCCCACGATGAGCAACGCGAAGGTGTTGGAGGGGATCGCCGACACCGACTACCAGACCGAACTCGGGCAGTACAACATCGAGTTGAACGTGAGCCCGCGCCCGCTGCCCGGCGAGGAGAGCCTGCAGCTCGAGCAGGACCT
>JASLFY010000025.1 GCA_030150425.1 Yimella sp.
CAAGCGACTGCGCGCGGCGTTCTGCTACTGGGGTTACCGCGCCGCCGGCGGCGCGGTAACCCCAGTAGCAGAACGCCGCGCGCAGTCGCTTGCCGCCGGTCAGCAGGTCCTCGATCGGGGCGACCAACGACTCGGTCTCCGGGCCGACCGGAGCGAGGTCGGTGCGGTGCCGGCGGTGTGCGTCATCCAGCACGTCCTGGACCTGCGCGCGCAGGTCGTCCAGGGTGGGTGACAGGCTCACGTGGTCCCTTCCGGTCGGTGCGTGGACGGTTGTCCGGACGCGCGATCGTCCTCGCTAGTGTGCGGCGCATGCCCGCCGAGAACGATCGACAATCAGGTCGTCCGACCCCCAGCATCCCAGACCTGCTGAGCGCTGCTGACACAGCGTTCAGTTTCGAGTTCTTCCCGCCGCGCGACGATGCCGCGGAGGCGGTGCTGTGGGACTCGATCCGGCGGGTCGAGCGGATCCGGCCGTCGTTCATCTCGGTCAGGTACGGCGCCGGCGGGTCGACCCGGGACCGTACGGTGCGCATCACCGGCCGGATCGAACACGAGACCACGCTGACCACGATGGCTCACCTGACCTGCGTGGGTTCCTCGGTCACGGAACTGCGCCAGGTCGTGGGTGCCTACGCCGGTGCCGGTATCCGCAACATCCTCGCGCTGCGGGGGGATCCGTCCGGCGGGCTCGGGTCGGCGTGGACGCCGCACCCGCAGGGGCTGAACCACGCGGAGGAACTGGTCGGCCTGATCAGTCGGCTCGGTGACTTCACGGTGGGTGTCGCCGCCTTCCCGGACAAGCATCCCGAGTCGGCGAGCCTGGCCGACGACGCAGCGGTGCTGGTGCGCAAGGCCGACGCCGGCGCGAAGTTCGCGATCACCCAGATGGTTACCGACGTCGACGCGTACCTGCGGTTGCGGGACATGGTGGCGGCGTCCGGCCGGGAGTTGCCGATCCTGCCGGGGCTGATGCCGGTGACCGCCCACGGCCAGTTGCAGCGGATGAGCGAACTGAACGGTCAGCCGCTGGCGCCGGAGGTGGTCCGCCGGATCGAGGCGGTCAAGGACGACAAGGCCGCGGTCCGCGCGGTCGGGATCCAGATCTGCACCGAGCACGCCCAGCGGCTGATCGCGGAGGGCGCCCCCGGCATCCACTTCATCACCATGAACCGGTCGACGGCCACGCTCGAGGTGCATCAGAACCTCGTCGGCTGAGGTTGTCGGTGGGGAGTCGTACGGTGGAGCCAGGTTCGAAAACATGTTCGAACGCGCTCGACCGAAGGAGTCCCGATGTCTGCCGCAGTTCGCCGTTCCTCCGCCGTCCCGATCGACCTGCCGGCCCCGCCGGTGGCCGTCTCGACCGGTGTCCTGGACCTCGTCGACCGTTCCCGCGCCTGCCTGCTCGAGGCCTGCCACCAGAGTGACCTGATCGAGCGCTACCGCTGCGCCCACCTCGGGGCCGTACGGGCCGCCGCGGCAGTGCTCGCCGCGCGCTCGGTCCGGTCCGCCCGGCCGCGTCCCCGACCGGTGTGGGACGTCCTGGCCACGTTGTGTCCGGAGCTGGGGGAGTGGGCGGCCTTCTTCGCCGACACCGCCCACCGCGTGCAGTTGCACGACCGCGGCAGTGTGGCCCCGACGAGCCGGGAGGCCGACGACCTCATCCGCCAGGCGGAGATCTTCCTCGGCCTGGTGCTGCGCACCCTCGGCCTGCCGATCGGTCCGCGGATCGACGGTGTCGTCGCGCCCCACGTGGGTCATTCCTGAGCGATTCGCGACCGTTTCGGCGGCTCCGGGCCCGGTCCGGCGAACCGATTCACGGCTCCGCCTACCACGCCGCGGCGCGGCGACCTATCCTCGATAGAAAGAGGTGCGCGTGGGGATGCGCGTGACCGCAAGCTTGTTCATTGGGAGGTCCGCCGTGCCGCTGTCGGAGCACGAGCAGCGCATGCTCGACCAGATGGAGGAAGCGCTGCGCGCCGAGGATCCGAAGTTCGCGTCCTCGATGCGAGCCGGCCTGCATCCGCGTCGTTTCCGCCTGGCCGCCGCCGGCGTCGGGATGCTCGTCGGCCTCGGTGTCACCGTGGTCGGCGTGATGAACAACCTCATCTGGCTCGGGGTGCTCGGGTTCGTGATGATGGTTGCGGTCGTCGCCTGGGCACTCAACACCCAATCGCGGGGAGTGACCCTCGGGGCGGTGCAGAGCGACGGCAGTGTCCGGACCCACCAGCGCCCGCGCGGTTGGTCGGCGTCGTCGCGTCGGTCCTCCGCCACCAGCGGCACCTTCATGGAGCGTCTCGAGCAGCGGTGGGAGCGTCGGCGCCACGACCAGTGGTGACCGCCTGCGCGTCCGCGTTCAGCGGGTGAGCAGCAGGCCGCCGACCCAGACGAGCGAGACCACCACGGCGGCGGCCAACTCGATGCCGATGCTCGACAACACGGCCTTCACGGCGATCTTCGTCGACGTCCACGCGGCGGCCGGGTTGCGCAGTCGCAGTTGCTCGGCCAGGTAGACGCCGAGGACGAACCCGAGGAACAGGCCGACGTACGGCACCACGAAGAAGCCGATGACGGCCAGCAGGATCCCGGCGGCCCGTGACATGCCGGGAATGCCGGCGGCCCGCAGCGACCGGTTCGGCACCTGGTACTGCAGGAACCAGCCGATCAGCGCGATGACGACGGTGCAACCGAAGACCACCCAGGCGGTGGTCGATCCCTGGTGCCACGCCCAGACCAACACGCCCGCCTCGGCGAGCAGCAGGCCGGGCAGGACCGGCACGATCAGGCCGAGGATGCCGACGACGATCATGGCGCCGGCGAGGACGGTGACGGGTTCCACGCGCTCAAACTATCGGGGTGTACGACGAATCGCCCGCACCGACGAGCGGTGCGGGCGATTCGGGTGTCGGGGGAGCGCCGGGGCTGTGGGCCGGTCGGCGCTGCGGTCGGGCTCAGTCGCCGGCGGTCAACCGATCGGTCTCGTCGATGACCTCCTCGGCGACCTCCCGGAGCTTGTCCAGGTGGCTACGGCCGTGGTGGGCGCAGAAGAGCAATTCGGATCCACCGGCAAGACGGGCCCGAATGAATGCCTGCGCTCCGCAACGGTCGCAGCGGTCGGCAGCGGTCAACGTGGGTGCGAGAGCAGTTGCCATGGGTCCATCCTTTCGTCTGACGCGGATGCGTCGATGTCTCCGGGTCGGAGACTCACCAGTGCGACGAACTCGGATCGAGGATCTGTTCCCGTCCATCGGCGTCGCCGTCTGATGGAACAACATCCAAGCATCCCGAAGGATTCCCGGCCGGTTGATTTCCCCGTGTCCCGACCTGTGGGCGGGCACACGGCCCTGCCTCCCCGGGGTTGTCGGCGGCGCCGCATAGGCTGATCCGGCTCACCAGTTCGAAGGAGTTCAGCTTCGTGGTCCCCCGCAGCACGTCCACCGCATCCGACTACACCGCGCGCCATCTGCAGGTGCTCGAAGGCCTGGAGGCGGTCCGCAAGCGGCCCGGCATGTACATCGGCTCGACCGACAGCCGCGGCCTCATGCACTGCCTCTGGGAGATCATCGACAACGCGGTCGACGAGGCCCTGGGCGGCCACGGTGACCGGATCGACGTGACGTTGTTCGCCGACGGCTCGGTCCAGGTCAGCGACCACGGCCGCGGTATCCCGGTCGACATCGAGCCGCGTACGGGCCTGTCCGGTGTCGAGGTCGTGTTCACCAAGCTCCACGCGGGCGGCAAGTTCGGGGGTGGCTCGTACGCCGCCTCGGGTGGTCTGCACGGCGTGGGTGCCTCGGTCGTCAACGCGCTGTCCAGTCGGCTCGACGTCGAGGTCGACCGTGCGGGCAAGACCTACGGCATGAGCTTCCGCCGCGGCGAGCCGGGCACCTTCGCCGGTGACGGCCCCGACGCGGAGTTCACCCCGTTCGAGACGGGCAGCGAACTGGCGGTCGTGGGCAAGGCCAAGCGCGGCGCGACCGGGTGCCGGATCCGCTACTGGGCCGACCACCAGATCTTCCTCAAGGACGCCGGCTTCGACTACGACGGTCTCGTCGAGCGTGCGCGACAGACGTCCTTCCTCATCCCGGGCCTGACCCTCGCCATCCGTGACGAGCGCGGGCTGCCCGGCACCGCCGGCGAGGAGGGCCCCCACGACGAGGTCTTCCTGCACGACGGCGGCATCAGCGAGTTCACCGACTTCCTCGCCGCCGACCCGGCGGTCACCGACGTGTGGCGGCTGCAGGGTGAGGGGTCGTTCACCGAGACCGTCCCGGTGCTCGACGCGCAGGGCCACATGAGCCCCACCGAGGTCGAGCGCACCTGCTCGGTCGACGTCGCGCTGCGTTGGGGCACCGGCTACGACACCAAGATCCGCAGCTTCGTCAACATCATCGCGACCCCCAAGGGCGGAACCCACCTCACCGGCTTCGAGCAGGCCGTGCTGAAGGTGTTCCGCAAGCAGCTCGAGGTCAACGCGCGCAGACTGAAGGTCGGTAACGACAAGGTCGACAAGGACGACATCCTCGCCGGCATGACCGCGGTGGTGACCGTACGACTGGCCGAGCCGCAGTTCGAGGGGCAGACCAAGGAGGTGCTCGGCACCTCCGCCGTACGACAGATCGTCGCCAAGGTGGTCGAGCAGGAGCTGACCGCAAACCTCACCTCGACCAAGCGTGAGCTCAAGAACCAGTCGACGCTGGTGCTGGAGAAGGTCGTCGCGGAGATGAAGTCGCGCATCTCGGCGCGGCTGCACAAGGAGACGCAGCGGCGCAAGACCGCCCTGGAGTCCTCGTCGCTGCCGGGCAAGCTGAAGGACTGCCGCTCAACGGACAACGAGCGCACCGAGCTGTTCATCGTCGAGGGTGACTCGGCGCTCGGCACCGGCATGGCGGCCCGCGACTCCGAGTACCAAGCGTTGTTGCCGATCCGCGGCAAGATCCTCAACGTGCAGAAGGCGTCGGTCGGCGACATGCTCAAGAACGCCGAGTGCGCGGCGATCATCCAGGTCGTCGGTGCGGGGTCCGGGCGTTCGTTCGACGTCGACCTGGCGCGCTACGGCAAGGTCATCCTGATGACCGACGCCGACGTCGACGGCGCCCACATCCGCACCCTGCTGCTGACGCTGTTCTTCCGGTACATGCGGCCGCTGGTCGAGGCCGGGAAGGTCTACGCCGCGGTGCCGCCGCTGCACCGCATCGAGACCGTCGCGCAGGGCCGGGCCAAGGGCGAGGTGATCTACACCTACTCCGAGCAGGAGATGCGCAAGGTGATGGGCGACCTGAATCGCAAGGGGCGCAACATCAAGCAGCCGCAGCGGTACAAGGGTCTGGGTGAGATGGACGCCGATCAGCTGGCGGAGACCACCATGGACCCGCGCCGCCGCACCCTGCGTCGGGTCACGCTGCGCGACGCCGAGGTCGCCGAGCGGATGTTCGAGCTGCTGATGGGTTCGGACGTCGCACCGCGCAAGGACTTCATCGTCGACAGCGCCGCGGCGCTCGACCTGGAGCGGATCGACGCCTGACCGGCCGCCGGTTCGAGGTCAGTCGACGTCCTCGGCCTCTTCGTCGTACTCCTCGTCATCGGCCGAATCCCCGTTCACGTCCTCCTCGTCGGGGTAGCGACTGTCGTCGTCGATGACGTGCATCGCCGCCTGCTCGGCCGACCGACCCGGGTCGGCGACCGGCTGCCGGTCGTCGTACTCGTCCGGATCGCCGAGGAAGTCGTCCTCGACGTCGGAGTCGTCCGCGGACCTGCGGGAGGCCGATCGCGCGGCGTCCCGAGCACCGACCTCCGGCTCCTCCTGGGCGATGCGCTGCTCCAACGTCTCCCGGTCACCGTCGGCGTACTCGCCACCGCGCGGTTGCCGGTCCGGCGGCGACCAGGGCTCGTCGTCCGAGTCGTTCGGATCGTCCAGGAAGGTCTCGGCGTCCTGCCGTTCCTGCGGGTCGAGGGCGTTGGTGCCGAAGTCGTCGCTCATGAGCCAACGGTAGTCAGCCGAGGCCGTCCACGTCGTGATCTCGGCCCTGGCAGGTTGTCGGTGATCGATGCGAACATATGTTCGTGTCCAGGTCGTTGCCAGCCGAGTCCGCCGAGGCCGTCGAGGTCGAGGCCGTCGAGGGCCCGATGCTGCACGCCGACCTCGACAGCTTCTACGCCTCGGTCGAGCGGCGCGACGATCCGCGGCTGCGGAACCGGCCGATGGCCGTCGGTGGCGGGATCATCCTGAGCGCGTCGTACGAAGCGCGGGCCTTCGGCGTACGTGGCGCGATGAACGAGCGGCTGGCCCGGCAACTGTGTCCTGATCTGGTGGTGGTGCCGATGCGGGCGGAGGTCTACACAGCGGCCAGCCGGGCGGTCTTCGAGATCTTCCGGGACATCACCCCGAACGTCGAGGGTGTCTCGATCGACGAGGCGTTCCTGGACGTCGGTGGGCTGCGCCGGCTGGTCGGGCCGCCGCGCCAGGTCGCGTCACTCCTACGCTGCCGGGTGGCTGCCGAGGTCGGGCTGCCGATCTCGGTCGGTGTCGCCCGCACCAAATACCTCGCGAAGGTCGCCAGCCAGGTGGCGAAGCCCGACGGCCTCGTCTCGGTGCCGCACGACCGGGAGCAGGAGTTCCTGCACCCGTTACCGATCGAGCGGCTGTGGGGAGTCGGTCCGAAGACGGCAGAACGGCTGCACGCCAAGGGAATTGTGACGATCGGGCAGTTGGCCGCCGCCGACGAGGCGGTGCTGCGGGGGAGCCTCGGGCGGGCTGCCGGGCAACACCTCTGGGCGCTCGCGAATCTGCGCGACCCGCGACCGGTCGTGGTCGGTCGCAGGCGCCGGTCGATCGGTTCGCAGCGGGCGCTCGGCAGCCGGCCGCGCAGCGACGCCGAACTCGACCAGATCCTGATCGGCATCGTCGAACGGGTCATGGGCCGTCTGCGCGACGGCGGTCGCCCCGGGGCGACGATCACCGTACGGGTGCGGTTCGGCGACTACGTGCCCGTGACGCGATCGCGCACCCTCGCCCGGCCGACGACGTCGACCGAGACGGTGCTGCGGGTGGCGCGGGAGCTGCTGCTCGGGCTGCGGCCGCTGATCGCCGACCGGGGAATCACCCTGCTGGGGCTCACCATCGGTGGGCTCGACTCCGGTGGCGCCCAGCAGCTGATGCTGCCGTTCGACCCGGGGCAGTCCGGCGCGCTCGACGGGGTGATGGACCAGGTGCGGGAGAAGTACGGCTCAGGGGCCGTACGACGCGGGGTGCTGGTCGGCAAGCGGGACGGGATCGAGGTGCCGTTGTTGCCGGACGGATAGTGACGCTGTTGATGTTGCGCGCCCGGAATTGCGACGCAACGTCGGACCGTGCGACGACTGTCGTCGCCTAGCGTCCGCCTGGTTCGGAATCGTGCCGGAGCAATGGGGGTACAGGTGTCCAACTCAGGGGTCAAGTGGGGGTTGCTCACCGTCGTGGGGCTCGTCCTGTCGGGCTGCGGCGGCGGGCCGACCTCGAGCTCCAGCAGCGTTGCCGCCAGCACGACGACGTCGATCACGGCGGCGTCCGCCCCGACGACGGCCTCCACTCGGGCTGCCACGTCGGCAACAGCGACGACGCCGGCCACCGATAGCCGAAGCGTGAGCGCGCCCGTCGTGCCGTCGACCTCGACGTCCCGAGTGGCGTCGGATTCTGCGCCGGCCACGCGCGCGACGCCTCCGATCAGCGAGGTGACGATGGCTGACGTGAGGCAGGCGTACCTGCCCGCGTACTGCTCGATGCCATCGACCCGTTTGGTGGGCGGCCGGGGTTCCGCTTCGCTGGCTCCTCACAGTTGGACCTTGAGTGCCACCTCCGTGGTGTTCGCGGATCTCCTCGGGAACGGTCATCGACAGGCCCTTGCAACCGTGACCTGCAGTCCGGCTGAGGCCGGCGCCCATCACGACGTGCAGATACTGGTAGGTCCGGGCGGGGTCCTCCTCGGGTGGTTCGGCTACGACAAGATTTCCCACGCAGAGTCGGAATCGGTGATCACGGTGCGCGTGAGTGGCCACGTGGTCAGCGTGCATTGGTCGAGCGCCAACGGCTGCTGTTCCAACATCACCCATCGCGTGACGCAGTTGACATTCCGGGCGGGGCAACTGGTGGCGCTCACGACGCAATTGAGCACGTTCGGTGGGCGGCCGCTTTCGAATGCGTGCGACGGCCCAGAGTTTCAGGCGGTCCTCGCGGCAGCTGACGACCAGCCGGTGACGGGTGCTGGTGAGCAGCCGTACGTCTCCGGGGAGGAGGGTTGTGCTGACGGCTATGCCCTGGTCGTTCCGGCGGCCGGAGCTGATGGAGCGGCCGGCAACTACTATTTCAAGCAATCGCCGAGTGGCTGGGTATTGCTCGGCGACGCGGGAGGGGGTGCGGTCGACGGAACGCGGTTCGGTGTGCCGGCGGCGACGAACCGCAAGCTCCTGTCCCTCGCGATCGCCCACTACTCAGCGCTTTCGTCCCCTGAGCACCTTCCTTTCTGAGTCGGAGGTGCGGGTCTTCTGTGCGTATTGCTGAAACGAGGCGAGGAGTTGAGCGCGAATGGGCATGGTGACCAGATGAACGGTCGATCGAAGTCACCGCGTATCGAGATCGAATGGGCGCTGCGCAGCGCGCGTGAGTTCGCTCCGGACTCCACGTTGCGGTCCCGGGCAAGGATCGCGATGGGGGCGTCGGGTCTGTCGCCCATCCACCGGGCACAAGTGAGTCGGTGGGAGAGCGGGCAGTCCGCCGTGGGCTACGAGCAGGTCCGTCGCTACGAGCTCACACTCGGCCTCCCGGACCATCAGTTGGTGAGCTTGATCGATCAGATCCACCGTGAACGGAACCCGATCCGGGGAAC
>JASLFY010000289.1 GCA_030150425.1 Yimella sp.
GTGAGGGGCAGGTTACTCACGTGTTACTCACCCGTTCGCCACTAATCCACCCCAGCAAGCTGGAGCTTCATCGTTCGACTTGCATGTGTTAAGCACGCCGCCAGCGTTCGTCCTGAGCCAGGATCAAACTCTCCGTAGAAATTTCAAAACCTGGCCGAAAATGACAAGAGCAAAACAAACAAAAAGTCTGTTCACTACAATGTACAATCTCAACCAAACAAACATTTGGCATCAATCACTCGACACGCTGTTGAGTTCTCAAGAAACGACCAGTCATCTTCCGAGACGATGCGACAGCACCGCTCTTCCGAGCTGTTCCTCTAGTTTTCCTCCGGCTCTTGGGCGTCAGATCCAGTGGATCCTCGCGCACTTGGCTCCGGAAGGAGTTCCAGCGTACATGCCCTTGCGGGTCATGTCCAACTGGGCGGCCAGTCCTCGGTGCGGCCCCACCTCTCGGTGTTTTCCGCCTCCCTGTCGGGCTGACGTGTTAAACATTAGATGACATCCGGCGAAACTTCCAAATCGGGGTGGGCCCGCCCTCCGTCGCACGACCACCCGAAGCGCCGAAATCCGCGGAACGGCGCGGTTTTTCGCGCGCTCCGCGGATCTCGGAAGCAGTGGCTGGCGGCTGGGTCAGTCGGCCAGGACGTTGAGCAGATCGGCCCGCGTGAGCACCCCGATCGGCTTGCCACCCTCGATCACGAGCAGTGCATCGGTCGCCGCGAGGGTCTCCCGCACGCTCTCCACCGGCTCACCGGATCCGACCAACGGCAGGGTCGGCTCCAGATGACGCTCGACGGCGTCGGCCAGGTGGGCTTCCCCTCCGTACAGCGCCTCCAGCAACGCCCGCTCGCTCACCGAGCCGGCGACCTCACCGACCATGACCGGCGGCTCGGCCTTCACGACCGGCAGCTGGGAGACGCCGTACTCGCGCATGATCTGGATCGCGTCACGGATGGTCTCGTTCGGGTGGGTGTGGACCAACGCCGGCATCTCCCCCGACTTCGCGGCAAGGATGTCGCCGACGGTGCGGTCGCCCTTCTCGCGCAGGAAGCCGTACGACGCCATCCACCGGTCGTCGAAGATCTTCGACATGTAGCCGCGGCCGGAGTCCGGCAGCAGCACCACCACGGTGGCGTCAGCCGGCAGGGTGCGCGCGTGGCGCAGGGCGGCGACGACGGCCATCCCGCAGGAGCCGCCGACCAACAGTCCTTCCTCGCGCGCGAGGCGACGGGTCATCGCGAACGACTCGGCGTCGCTGACCGCGATGACCTCGTCGACGACGGTCGGGTCGTACGCCCGCGGCCACATGTCCTCACCCACGCCCTCGACGAGGTACGGGCGGCCGGTGCCGCCGGAGTAGACCGACCCCTCGGGGTCGGCGCCGATGATCTTCACCCGGCCGCCGGGGCGGTCGGCGGACACGTCACGCAGGTACCGGCCGGTGCCGGTGATGGTGCCTCCGGTGCCGACGCCGGCGACGAAGCTGGTCAGCGCGCCGTCGGTGTCCTCCCAGATCTCCGGTCCGGTCGACTCGTAGTGCGACGCGGGCCCGTTGGGGTTGGAGTACTGGTCGGGCTTCCAGCCGCCCTCGGTCTCCGCCGCGATGCGGTCGGAGACGGAGTAGTAGCTGTCCGGGTGTTCGGGGGCGACGGAGGTCGGGGTCACCACGACCTCGGCGCCGTACGCGCGCAACACATTGCGCTTGTCGTCGCTGACCTTGTCGGGGCAGACGAACACACACTTGTAACCCTTGCGCTGGGCGACGAGGGCGAGCCCGACACCGGTGTTGCCGGACGTCGGCTCGACGATCGTGCCGCCCGGGCGCAGCTCGCCCGACTGCTCGGCGGCTTCCACCATCTTCAGGGCGATGCGGTCCTTCACCGACCCACCGGGGTTGAGGTACTCGACCTTCGCCAGAACGGTGCACGCGATGTCGTCGGTGACGGAGTTGAGCTTGACCAGCGGGGTCCCACCGACGAGGTCGGCGATGTGTTCGGCGTACTTCATGACGTGAACTGTTTCACACCGGCGGCGGATGAGAGGATCGACGGCGACTGCAAGGCTTCGAGAACGAGGTGGATGTCCGATGGTGGGTGCCGCAGGCGCACGCAAGCTGGCCACGACCGCGGCGTACGCCGGCTCGATCGGCGCGGCCGGTCTCGGCGGCGTCGCGCTGGGCGCGTACGGCCTGTTGCGGATCGAGGCGATGATCGCCCGCCGGGTCGTCGGGCAGCCGTTCGAGGGCGCTCCGGACGACTCCGGCGCATACGGCCACGGTCCCGGCGAACCGATCGAGATGCTGGTCATCGGCGACTCGACCGCGCGCGGGATGGGCGCCGACAGTCCGACCCAGACGGTGGGCGCCATCTGCGCGACCGCCGTCGCCGCGATCGCCGGCCGTCGGGTGAACCTCACGAACGTCGCGTCCGTGGGCGCGATCTCGACCGACCTCGGCGCCCAGGTGGAACACGCGATCTCCCTGGTCCGGCGCCCCGACGTCGCGCTGATCATGATCGGCGCCAACGACGTCACCAAGAGCGTGCAGCGTGCGGTGTCCGTACGTCACCTCGCCGCCGCGGTCGCGGCCCTGCGCGCGGTCGACTGCGAGGTCGTCGTCGGCACCTGCCCCGACCTCGGCGTGATCGAGCCGGTCCCCCAGCCGCTGCGCCTGCTCACCCGCAAGTGGTCCCGCGACCTCGCGGCGGCCCAGACCGTGGCGGTCATCGAGCACGGCGGCCGTACGGTCTCCCTCGGCGACCTGCTCGGCCACGAGTTCGAGCAGACGCCGTCGGTGATGTTCTCCAAGGACCGCTTCCACCCCTCGGCGGCCGGCTACGCCCGTGCCGCCTCCGCCCTGATCCCGTCCGTGCTCGACGCGCTCGGCGTCGGGTCGACCGACTCCGGTCGGGCCCCGGACCGTCGCCGCGGCGAGAGCATCGGGCCGGTCGCGGTCACCGCGAGCCGGGCCGTACGCGACCCGGGCACCGAGGTGACCGGCACCGCGGTCGGTGGCAAGGACTCCAGCCACCGTGGCCGGTGGGCGGTGCTGCTGCGCCGTCACCGCGAGCCGCTGCCGCAGACGGTCGAGGCACCCACGGCCGACGAGACCGACAAGGGCAAGGTCGCATCGCGGGACGCTGCCCACGACACGGACGGTCCCGGCACCGGCGAAATTACTGAGCCGTAGACTCCGCAGCCAGGGGCGCCACCGGCGTCCGAGCTCGCAGACCGACGGAGGACCCATGCCCGAAGCAGTCATCGTTTCCACCGCGCGCACGCCGATCGGCCGTGCCTTCAAGGGGTCGCTGAAGGACATCCGTCCGGACGACCTCGCCGCGCAGACCGTGCAGGCCGCCCTGGCGAAGGTTCCGGGCCTCGACCCGAAGACCATCGACGACCTCTACCTCGGCTGCGCCGAGCCGTGGGGCGAACACGGCAACAACCTCGCACGCGTCGTGGCCGTGCTGGCCGGGCTCGACACTCTGCCGGGCGCGACCGTCAACCGCTTCTGCTCCTCCTCGGTGCAGACCACCCGGATGGCGTACCACGCGATCAAGGCCGGCGAGGGCGACATCTTCGTCTCCGGTGGTGTCGAGTGCGTCTCGCGTTACCTCGACTTCTCCAGCGCCGGCTCGTCCCGCGAGGACATCCAGAACCCGCGCTTCGCGGACTCGGTGAAGCGGACCGCCGCCATCGCCGCCGCGAACACCCCGTGGACCGACCCGCGCGAGGAGGGCCTGCTGCCCGACGTCTACATCGCGATGGGCCAGACCGCGGAGAACGTCGCCACCTCCCGTGGCGTCTCCCGTGAGCGCCAGGACGAGTGGGGCGTCTCCAGCCAGAACCGCGCCGAGCAGGCGATCAAGGACGGCTTCTTCGAACGCGAGATCACCCCGGTGACCCTGCCCGACGGCACTGTCGTCTCCACCGACGACGGCCCGCGCGCCGGCGTCACCCTGGAGAAGGTCTCCACCCTGCAGCCGGTCTTCCGCGAGAACGGCACCGTCACCGCCGGCAACTGCTGCCCGCTGAACGACGGCGCCTCGGCGATCGTCGTCATGAGCGACACCAAGGCCAAGGAGCTCGGGCTCACCCCGCTGGCCCGCGTCGTCTCGACCGGCGTCTCCGCCCTCTCCCCCGAGATCATGGGTCTCGGGCCGGTCGAGGCCTCGAAGCAGGCCCTCGCCCGCGCCGGCATGACGATCGACGACATGGACCTGTACGAGATCAACGAGGCCTTCGCGGCGCAGGTGCTGCCGTCGGCCGACGACCTCGGCATGGACCTGGAGAAGCTGAACAAGTTCGGGGGCGCGATCGCCCTGGGCCACCCGTTCGGTTCGACCGGCACCCGGATCACCACCACCCTGCTCAACGGTCTGCAGACCGTCGACGGCACCTTCGGTCTGGAGACCATGTGCGTCGGAGGCGGCCAGGGCATGGCGATCATCTACGAGCGCCTGTCCTGAGCAACTCCCGCTCCGCCGACCCTCGACCCGAGGACGTACGGCTCGAGCTCGACCGCGTGGTCCGGCGGTGGCAGCAGCTGCCGCTGGACCGCGCGTCGTCGTTCCAGGACGCGGTACGCGACGCGGCCGGGCGCCTGCTCGGTGACGTGGTCCCCCCGCTGGGGCCGGCGACCGCCATCGACCAACTGCGGGTCGCCGCGTACGACGCGTGCGCGGACGGCCGTACCGCCGAGGCGCTCGAGGCCTTGACCGGCCTGCGTCGCCTCATCGGCTGACCCTCAGCCGCCTCTCAGAGCGTTCCCACCAGGATGGGTCCGCCCCCTCACCTCTGCCCGAAAGGCCTCCATGTCCGGCGTCAGCTACCTCGACTCCGGGATCCTCGGCGTCGTCGAAGGTCTCACCGAGTTCCTCCCCGTCTCCTCGACCGGCCACCTCACCATCGCTGAGAAGCTGCTCGGACTGAAGGTCGACGACCCGGCCATCACCTCCTTCACCGCGGTGATCCAGGTCGGCGCGATCATCGCCACCTTCGTCTACTTCTGGAAGCGGATCGTCTCCCTGCTGTCCGCCTGGGTGGGCGGCCTGCAGGG
>JASLFY010000322.1 GCA_030150425.1 Yimella sp.
TCCTGCAGCTTCACCAGTTCGGTCTGCAACCGGAAGATCTCGGCCTCGTAGACGTCGTTGGGGATCTTGCGGGCCTTCTTCTTCGCCATCAGCGTGCCGCCTCTCGCAACTCGTCGAGCGCTTCGCGCAGCAGGCTGGGAAACACGTCGACGTCGCTCATGGCCTCGCGGTCGGCGTTGATGCCGTAGTAGAGGCTGCCGTTGTACGACGTGATGCCGAGGGCCAGCACCTGATTGTTCAGCAACGGCGGCACCGCGTAGGTGTCCAGCAACTTGGTGCCCGCGACGTACATCTGCTTCTGCGCGCCCGGCACGTTGGTGATCAGCAGGTTGAACTGGCGCGCCGGGAAGCTCGTCGCGACGCGGGTGCCCATGGCGTGCAGCGTCGGCGGCGCGAACCCCGACAGCGTGACGATGGTGCGTGCGTCGACCGGGGTGGTCGTGGTGGCCTGGGTTTCGGTGGCGTGCGCGATCTGGGACAGCCGGACGAGCGCGTTGTTCTCACCCACCGGCAGGTCCACCAGGAAGGGCGTCACCTCGCTGATCGCCTGGCCAGGGCCGGCGGTCTCCAGGTGGTCGGTTTCGGGGTAGACGGACATCGGCGCCATGGCCCGCACCGTCAGACCCGTCGACACCGATTGACCGCGGGACATCAGCCAGTTCCGCAGCGCGCCGGTGACCACCGACAGCACCACGTCGTTGACGTCGCAGTCGAAGCGCGTCCGCAGCTGGCGGTACTCCTCGAGCTCGTGTTTGGCGACGGTGAAGCGCCGGTTGCGCGACACCGTGGCGTTCAGCGGGCTGCTCGGGGCGGTCCCGCGCACCAGAGTGCGGGCCACGTCGATGACCCGCCGGCCGGCCTCGACGAACTGTTCGGTGCTGGAGATCATGTCCGTGGCGGCCGACTGCACGGCCGCCAGCTGTGCCGTCGGCCGGGCGATCCACTCACCGATGGCGCCCAGCAGCAGCGAGACGTCGCTGGGCTCGCGGCCCGGGATCCAGATGTCCTCGCCGAAGTCGGGCGGTTTCTGCGTCCGGTCGGCGATGACGTGCCCGATCTCCAGCGCCGTCATGCCGTTGACGAGCGCCTGGTGGGTCTTGGTGTAGATCGCCAGGCGGTTGTCGGAGAGCCCTTCGACCAGGCACATCTCCCACAGCGGCCGGGTCTTGTCCAGCGGCCGCGAGCCGAGGCGGGCCACCAGATCGTGGAGCTGGGCATCACTGCCCGGAGACGGCAGCGCCGAACGCCGGATGTGGTACGTGATGTCGAAGTCGCGGTCGTCGACCCAGACCGGCCGGGCCAGACCGAGCGTGACCTCGCGGACCTTCTGCCGGTAGCGCGGGATCTGCGGCAGCCGGGCCTCGACGGTCGCCAACAGCGTCTCGTAGCTCAGGCCGGCGCGCGGCTTACGCAGGATGGACAGCGTCCCGACGTACATGGGTGTCGATGAGTCTTCCAGCCCGTAGAACGACGCGTCTGACGCCGACAACCGGGTCACCATGCAGCCCGCTCTCCTTCACCCCTGGCGGATCGACCCCGTCACGGTATCCCCGGGACCGGTCCCCTGCAGCACCGGATCGACGAATTGGCGTCGAGCACCTGGTGAAACCGGTGCGATGATTTAGCGGTCTGCGACTCTCCAGCAGATGCGCCTCATGCACTGACCGACCGCTGGAGAGATTTCATGACCGCATCGACCCGTATCGACGTCGACCTGACCGCTCCGATCGTCGACTACGAGCCCGCGCCGATCGAGGCGGGCGCGACGGTCCGCGCCCCCAACCGGCTGCAGGTGGTCGCCGATCCCGGACCCGACTGCATCACCGCATCCGCCGTCGACGCGCCGCCCGAGGTCGCGCCGCCCACGCCCGCGCTGATGTTCGCCGACGCCGCACTGCGCCGGGTCCTGGAGGTCAGCGACCGGCGCCGTCCGATGGCGCAGTTGCGCCCCCTGGTCACCCCGACGTTGTTCGACGCCATGTCGTCATGGCCCCGTCACACCCGGACCGACGGCACGGCAGCGCTGCGCCGGGTGCGGATGCGGACCGCCCGCGAACGGGACGGACTGCCGACGGCGGTCGAGGTGTTCGCCACCTTCAGCCGCGGGCCACGACTGCACGCCGCCGCCGGACGCATCGAAATGCTGGGCGGGCGTTGGCAATTCGTGGCCCTGCAACTGGGTTGAGCAGGTCAGCCGCGCTTCTGCTTCCGCGCCGCCTCACGACGTTCCCGTCGGGAGCCGGCGCCTGCAGCGTGGCGCCCGCCGCCCGGACGACGGACCTCAGCGGATCCGTCCTCGGCCGGGCCACTGTAGGTCATGGCCGGTGCCTTGTCCTCAATTCCCTTGGCGCGCAAAGCGGCCGGCACGGCCTGCTCTTGGGCGGCGTTCTGCTCGGCCTCCGCAGCGAACTGCGCGAGTCCCTGCGGTGCCGCGACCGGCGCCACCTGCGGCGCCTGCTGAGCCTCGACCTGCACGTTGAAAAGGAAGCCGACCGACTCTTCCTTCAACCCCTCGAGCATGCCGGTGAACATGTCGAAGCCCTCGCGCTGGTACTCGACCAGCGGATCGCGCTGCGCCATGGCCCGCAGGCCGATGCCCTCCTTGAGGTAGTCCATCTCATAGAGGTGCTCACGCCACTTGCGGTCGATGACGTTCAGCAGCACGCTGCGTTCCAGCTGCCGCATGGCGCCGGGACCGGCGATGGCCTCCAGGTCTGCTTCGCGCTTGGCGTAAGCCTTTTCGGCGTCGGCGATCAGCGCCTCGCGCAGCTCGTCCTGCGTCAGCTCGCCCGGCTCGCCGACCGCGTCGGAGTCGATCAGGTCGTGGTAGTCCAGGCCCACCGGGTACAGCGTCTTGAGCGCGTCCCACAGCTTGGCCAGATCCCAGTCCTCGGCGTAGCCCTCGGCAGTTGCGCCGTCGACGTAGGCGGTAACGACGTCGACCAGCATCTGGTGCGCCTCGTCCCGCAAGTCGTCGCCCTCCAGGAGCATCCGCCGCTCCTTGTAGATGACCTTGCGCTGCTGGTTCATCACCTCGTCGTACTTGAGGACGTTCTTACGGACCTCGAAGTTCTGCCCTTCGACCTGGGTCTGCGCGCTCTTGATCGCGCGGGTCACCATCTTGGCCTCGATCGGCACGTCCTCCGGCAGGTTCAGCCGGGTCAGCAGCGCCTCGAGGGTGGCACCGTTGAAGCGGCGCATCAGCTCGTCGGACAGGGACAGGAAGAACCGGGACTCGCCCGGGTCGCCCTGACGGCCGGAGCGGCCGCGCAGCTGGTTGTCGATACGACGCGACTCGTGGCGTTCGGTGCCCAGCACGTACAGGCCACCGACCTCGCGGACCTTCTTGGCCTCTTCTTCGACCAGCTGCTTGACCTTCGGCAGTTCCTCGTGCCAGGCCGCTTCGTATTCCTCGGGAGTCTCGACCGGGTCCAGACCGCGCTTGCGCAGGCGCGCGTCGGCGATGAAGTCGACGTTGCCGCCCAGCACGATGTCGGTACCGCGGCCGGCCATGTTGGTGGCGACCGTGACGGCCTTCAGCCGGCCCGCCTCGGCGATGATGCTCGCTTCCATTTCGTGGGACTTCGCGTTGAGCACGTTGTGCGGGATGCGGCGCTTGGTGAACTGCTTGGACAGGTACTCCGAACGCTCCACGCTGGTGGTACCGATCAGGACCGGCTGGCCCTTCTCGTAACGCTCCTGCACGTCGTCGACGACGGCGATGTACTTGGCCTCTTCGGTCTTGTAGATCAGGTCGGACTGGTCCTGGCGGATCATGGTCCGGTTGGTCGGGATCTGCACCACACCGAGCTTGTAGATCTCGTGCAGCTCAGCGGCCTCGGTCTCGGCGGTACCGGTCATGCCGGACAACTTCTCGTAGAGACGGAAGTAGTTCTGCAGCGTGATGGTGGCCAGAGTCTGGTTCTCGGCCTTGATCTCGACGTGCTCCTTGGCCTCGATGGCCTGGTGCATGCCCTCGTTGTAGCGGCGGCCCACCAGCACGCGGCCGGTGAACTCGTCGACGATGACGACCTCGCCGTCACGGACGATGTAGTCCTTGTCGCGCTGGAACAGTTCCTTGGCCTTGATGGCGTTGTTCAGGTAGCTGACCAGCGGCGAGTTCGCGGCTTCGTAGAGGTTGTCGATGCCCAGCTGGTTCTCGACGAACTCCACGCCCGCTTCGTGCACACCGATGGTGCGCTTGCGGATGTCGACCTCGTAGTGGACGTCCTTCTCCATGAGCGGCGCGATGCGCGCGAACTCGGTGTACCAGTTCGACGCACCGTCGGCGGGTCCGGAGATGATCAGCGGGGTACGGGCCTCGTCGATGAGGATCGAGTCGACCTCGTCGACGATGGCGAAGTTGTGGCCCCGCTGCACCATGTCGTCGGTCGAGTGCGCCATGTTGTCGCGCAGGTAGTCGAAGCCGAACTCGTTGTTGGTGCCGTAGGTGATGTCGGCGGCGTACGCGGCGCGACGCTCCTCCGGCGTCATCTGCGACAGGATCACCCCGACCTCCAGGCCGAGGAAGCGGTGCACGCGGCCCATCCACTCGCTGTCGCGCTTGGCCAGGTAGTCATTGACGGTGACGACGTGCACGCCCTTGCCGGCGAGCGCGTTGAGGTAGGCCGGCAACACACAGGTCAGGGTCTTGCCCTCACCGGTCTTCATCTCGGCCACGTTGCCCAGGTGCAGGGCGGCGGCGCCCATCACCTGCACATCGAAGGGCCGCTGGTCCAGCACCCGCCAGGCGGCCTCGCGGGCGACGGCGAAGGCCTCGGGCAGCAGGTCGTCGAGCGACTCACCGTCGGCGATGCGCTTCTTGAACTCGTCGGTCTTGCCGCGC
>JASLFY010000049.1 GCA_030150425.1 Yimella sp.
GGGGCATCGTCGGGGCGAGGCGGATGTTCTCGTCGTGCGGGTCGTTGCCGTACGGGAAGCTCGCGCCGGCCGGGGTGAGGGCGATACCGGCCTCCTTGGCCAGCTCGACCACTCGCGAGGCGGTGCCGGGCAGCACGTCGAGGCTGACGAAGTAGCCGCCGATCGGCTTGGTCCAGTGGGCGACGTCGTGCTCGGCGAGCCGCTCGGTCAGGATCCGCTCCACCGCCGCGAACTTCGGGGCGATGATCGCGGCGTGCTTGCGCATGTGGTCGCGTACGCCCTCGGCGTCGCCGAAGAACTGCGCGTGCCGGAGCTGGTTCACCTTGTCAGGCCCGATCGAGCTCATCGCGAGGTGCTTCAGGTACCAGTCGAGGTTCTCGGTGGAGGCGGCGAGGAACGCCACGCCGGCGCCCGCGTACGTGATCTTGCTGGTGGAGGCGAACAGCACCGGCCGGTTCGGGTTCCCCGAGGACGCCGCCAGCGAGAGGATGTCGACGCTCTTGGTCTCCTCCTGGGTGAGGTGGTGCAGCGCGTACGCGTTGTCCCAGAAGATCTTGAAGTCCGGCGCGGCGGTCGGCATCGCGACCAGCTTCGCGGCGACCTCCTGGCTGACGGTCTGACCGGTCGGGTTGGCGTACGTCGGCACGACCCACATGCCCTTGATCGACGCGTCGTCCTTGACCAGCTCGGCGATCGCGTCGGCGTCCGGGCCGTCGTCGTTCATCGGCACGGTCACCATCTCGATGCCGAACGACTTCAGCAGCGCGAAGTGGCGGTCGTAGCCGGGCACCGGGCAGACGAACTTGATCGCGTCCTCGCGGATCCACGGACGCTCGCTGTCGACGGCGCCGTGCAGCAGCGCGTTGACCAGCACCTGCTGCATCAGCGTCAGGCTCGAGTTGCCCTGCGCGGTCAGCTGCGCCACGTCGACGCCGAGCAGCTCGGCGAAGATCTCGCGCAGTTCGAGCAGGCCGGTGAGGCCGCCGTAGTTGCGCACGTCGGTGCCGTCGGCGGACTTGGTGGTGGTCGGCAGCTGCAGCAGCCCGTCGGACAGGTCCAGCTGCTGCGCGGACGGCTTGCCGCGGGTGACGTCCAGCTTCAACCCACGCGCCTTCAGTTCGTCGTACGCGGTCTGCTGGGTCTGGATGAACGCGGCGAGCTCGGCGGCGGACAGATCGGCGATGGACACGAGGTGGCTCCTGGGTGGAACGGGTCGGGACGGGCCTAGTTTCGCAGAGCGGCCGGAGCGTCCGCCGGGGCGGTCGAATGCCGGGAAGCACGCTGAGAAGCATGGCGCGAGCGCCGCCGGCGCACCGCCCCGATCAGCAGGTCGAGTGGCAGCAGCGCGGCCGTGCCGAGCGAGATCACCGCGGCCGGCACGAAGTGGTCCGGCAGGTAGTCGTACGACACCCGGGAGGTGCCGGCCGGCAGCCGGATCGAGGAGAACAGGGAGCCGTTGTCCGGGATCCGCCGGGACGCACCGTTGACGGTGACGGTCCAGCCCGGCGACGACAGTTGCCGCCGGACGAGGGTGGCCGGACGAGCGCAGTCGACGGTGACGGCGGTGTAGCTCTGCTCCCGCACACGGCAGTTGCCGCCGAGCGTCGTGTAGTAGGGCAGGGCCTTCGGGTCGCGCCAGATCGCGGCGGTCTCGTTCTGGAACACCTTCACCAGCCCGAGTCGGCGGGCGGCGGCGTCGTTGACGTTCGGCGCCATCACGACGTACTCGACCGCGGCGTCACGGAAGTGGTCCTGCTCCTGGCCGTACGCCTTCAGCAACAGCCGTTGCTGCTCCGGCCGGTAGTTGTTGTAGGTCAGCAGGTACGGGCTGTACGCCCTGTCGGTCGCTTTCGAGCCCTCGACCGCGCCGGGTGTGCCGGGCTCGGGGCGCAGGTCTGCGGTGATGAAGTCGGCCATCTTCTTCGGCACCGGCAGGTCGTTGATGTTCAGCTGCGCGATGCCGAAGTAGGAGCCGTAGTTCGGCTGGATCGGGCCCAGTGTGTAGAACCGCGATGTGCCGAGGTGCTGCTGCAGGTAGCGCACCGGCGCGAGGTCGACCGTGACCGGCGGGCTCGCGGCGATCGACGGCACGCTGTAGTTCGCGGCGCCGTCGACCACGACGAGCGCGGCAAGCACGCCGAGCAGCCCTCGCCCGAGCCGACGCCGCCGGCTCAGGACCGCGAGCGCCGCGACGGCGAGGCAGATGACGGCGGTCCAGGTGAGAACGACGGCGGACCAGCGCGGGTGGTGCAGCGAGCCGAGCGCGATGTGGACGTACAGCGGCGAGGCGATCAGGTAGGCGACGGCGAACCCGATCCCGACGGCCAGGGCGCGCCGCCGGGCGCGGCGGCGGACCAGGTCGTCGATGCCGTACGCGGCGAAGAGGATCACCGCGAACTCGACCAGGCAGACGCCGTACTTGTAGAGCAAGATCTGGTTCAGTCCGGGCAGCCGGCCGGCGATCTGGTTGATCGGCGGCGCGCCGTACTGGTTCAGCAGTAGCAGCGCGGTGCCGATTCCGATGATCCAGCGCACCGGGCGCTGCCGCGGGCCGAGGAATCCGATGCCGGCCAGCAGGACCGCGGCCAGCGTGACGAAGCCGGCCTGACCGCCGGCGACGGTGCGGCCCAACGGTCCGGTGGCGAACGGCATCGCGAGCGCGCTCAACCGCTTGACCGGGTAGGCGCCGGCGGCGGCGTTGCCGTCGTGGTAGGCCGTGAACCCGAAGCCGAGGAAGTGGGCGAAGGTGATCAGGACCGGCAGCGAGATGAGGATCGCCAGACCGCCACCGGCGACGACCCAGCCGAAGAAACGGGCGCGACCGGCGGGCAGGGTGAGCAGCCGGGCGATCGTCCAGCCGGCGAGGAAGAGGCCCTCGAGCAATGCAGTCTCCGGGAAGCCGGCGAACAGCATGAAGACCAGGGAGAGGGCGATCGTCCAGGTGCCCCAGCGCGGGGTGCGGCCCTCGCGGATCGCCGCGGCGACCAGCTCGACGCCCCACAGCGAGAACGGCAGGAAGGCGATCGGGTTGAACGGCGCGTTCGTCATCACCGCGAAGGCGCCGTTGACCGCGAACAGGCAGCCGCCGACGGTGGCGGCGACCCAGCCGAGCCCGAGCTTGCGCAGGAACAGCAGGGTGCCGATGCCGGCGATCAGCTCCAGGCTGAGGTGCATCAGCAGGACGCCCTGCGGCAGGGCGAGCAGCAGCACGAACGGCAGGAAGAACGCCGCCGACTGCATCTCACCGGCCAGCGGGGTGCCGACTCCTTCGTGGACGTTCCACAGCGGGACGTGGCCGTTCAGCCAGGACCGGGCGGCGCTTCGGCCGAGCGCCTCGACCGTCCAGCCGACGTTCGGGTCGATGGTGGCGACGCCCTTGGCGAGGCCGGGTTCCGGGTGGGCGAGGCCGGAGAAGTAGACCATCGGCTCCGCGGTGTGGACGCCGAAGACGTACAGCGCGTTCGCGGCGACGACGGTGACGACGATCGCGAGCACCGACCACAACGCCGGCGCCCGCAGGATCGCGGGAGTGCGCGAGGGACGGCCGGCCATTGCGGTGCTCATGGCCGACCGCTCACGACTGGGTGGGTCGCTGCGTCACCGGCGGGTAGCGCAGGTACGACAGGCGGGCGTTCTCCTGCCGCTCGCGCATGATGCCGTTCAGCACGAACCCGATGACCAGGCTGAGCATGCCGACGACGGCGAGGCCGGTGGCCAGCACCGCGGTGGGGAGCCGGGGCACCTGATGGGTGTCGAGGTAGGTCAGCAGCAGCGGGATGCCGAGGATGACCGCGACCAGCCAGAAGAACGCGGCGATGATCGAGAAGAACGCCAGCGGGCGTTCGTACTGCAGCAGTCCGCCGATCAGCCGCAGGATGCGGAAGCCGTCGTGGTAGGTGCGCAGTTTGGACTCGCTGCCGGCCGGCCGGTCCTTGAACCCGACCGGAACCTCGACCTGCGGGATGCGCAGGTTGACGGCGTGGACCGTCAGCTCGGTCTCGATCTCGAACTCGCGCGACAGCGCGGGGAACGACTTCACGAACCGCTGGGAGAACACCCGGTAGCCGGACAGCATGTCGTTGACCTCTTCACCGAAGAGGCGCCCGATCAGCTTGTTGAACATCTTGTTGCCGGTGGCGTGACCCGGCCGGTAGGCGCTCTGCTCCGGGTTGTCGGTGCGGACGCCGAGCACGTGGTCGTACGGCCCGGACAGCAGCGTCTCGATCATGAGCGGAGCGGCGGACGCGTCGTACGTGTCGTCGCCATCGATGATCAGGTAGACGTCGGCGTCGATGTCGGCGAAGGCGCGGCGTACGACGTTGCCCTTGCCCTTGCGCTTCTCGCTGCGGACGATCGCGCCGGCCTCGGCGGCGACCTCGGCGGTGCGGTCGCTGGAGTTGTTGTCGTAGACGTAGACGGTGATTCCGTCGACGGCGGCGAGCAGGTCGGTGACGACGGTGCCGACCGCGACCTCTTCGTTGTAGCAGGGCACGATGGCCGCGATCTCGAGGCCCGGGAACGCGCGCGGGGTGTCGGCTCTAGTCACGGGGAGTGACATTAACACCGATTTTCCGGTGTTTTCTGCGCCTGCGGGCCCACCCCAGGGAGTTGTCGGCGAACATTGCGCCAATTGTGAGCAAGGACACCGCAGTTGCCACCCCGAAGGATGGAGGGCGGTAGTCGAAGGTCACGGTCGAACGTCCGGCAGGAACGCCGACCTGCTGGAAGTACGACGCCTCGACCGGCACCGTCACGTTCCGCCCGCCGCCCGCTGCGTCGATCGACGCGCGCCATCCGGGCGTCGCCAGCGCGACGCGGTGCAGCGTGGTCGCCGCCGCGCAGTCCACGGTGACCGCGGTGTAGCTCTGCCGCTCGACGCGGCACCCGCTGCCGGAGTAGTACGGCACGGCGTGCGCGTCGCGCCAGATCTCCGCCTTGTGGTCGCGGAAGACCCGGGTCAGGCCGTACCGCTGCGCCGCCGGGGCGTCGACGACGCCGGGCGCGGTCACCAGGTATTCGACCGCGGCCGCGCGGAACCAGTGCTGCTGTTGGCCGTACGCGACCAGCAGCCGCTTCTGCATCGTCACCGGCGGGTTCAACGGACTGAGTTCGTACGGCAGGAACGCCCGCTTCGTCCCCTTCGCGCCGGGCGTCCCGGGCTTGGGCTGGAGGTGCTCGGTCAGGTAGGTGCTGTAGCGCTGGGCGACGGGCAGGTCGTTGATGTTGAGCTGGGCGATGCCGAAGTAGGAGCCGTAGTTCGGCTGGATCGGGCCGAGCGTGTAGAACCGCGATGTGCCGAGGTGCTGCTGCAGGTAGCGCACCGGCGCCAGGTCGACCGCGACCGGCGGGCTGGTCGACAGTTGCGGGATCGCGTAGACGACGCAGCCGTCCAGAATCAGCAGCGCTCCCCCGACGCCCGCCAGCAACCGGCGGCGCGGACCGGAGCGGCCGACGACCAGCAGGGCCGCGGCCGCCACCAGCGCGACGAGCGCGCCGCCCACGAAGACCGCGGTCCACCGCGGGCGGTGCAGCAGGTTCAGGTGGTGCAGGTAGCCGACGCCGCCGCCCGCGTACGCCACCACGACCGCTGCAGCGGCCGCGATCCGTCGGCGGGACGCGCCGCGGCGCAGGTCGTCGATGCCGAGCGCGGCCAACAGGATGGCGCTGAACTCCACCAGCACCAGGCCGTACTTGTAGCCGAGGATGCCGCTCATCCCGGGCACCAGGTTGAGCACGATCTTGACCGGGCGGAAGCCGTACATGTTCGCGACGCCGGTGAGCAGGACGAGCAGGACCACGACGCGTTCCGGGCGCAGCCGGGCCCGCCGGGCACCGAGCACCGCCAGCGCGGCGAACCCCAGCGTGGCGAGCGTGACGTAGCCGGCCTGCGAGGCGCCGAGGTCGGTCTGGTAGAGCTGCCCGCCGACGTACTTCATGCCGAGGGTGAAGAACCACGGCCGGGCGTACGACAGGTTGTTCACCGCGGTGTCGTGGTACGACACGTAACCGAAGTCGAGGAAGTGGACGAACGCGGCCAGCACCGGCGCGGCCAGCAGCAGACCCACCACGGCGGACCCGACGACGTGGCCGGCGAACCGCAGCCGGGCCGGTCGCGACGCGGTGCACAGCCGGACGATCGCCCAGGTCGCGACGAACAAACCTTGCAGGTAGGCGGTCTCCGGGAAGCCGGCGAAGAGCATCATCGCGACCGCCCACGCGGTGACCCACAACCCGCGCCGCGAGCGTTGCCCGCGCTCGGCGGCGGAGCGGATCAGCTCGACCCCGTACAGCGCGACCGGCAGGAACGCGATCGGGTTGAACGGCGCGTTCGTCATCACCGAGAAGGCGCCGTTGACCGCGAACAGACAGCCGCCCACCGTGGCGGCCACCCAGGACAGGCGCAGTTGTCGCAGGAACGCCAGGGTGCCCAGGCCCGCCACCAGCTCCAGCGCGATGTGCATCCACAGGATCCCGTTGGGCAGCAGCTGCAGCAGCACGAACGGCAGGAAGAACGCGGCGGACTGCATCTCGCCGGCCAGCGGCTGGCCGAGTCCTTCGTACGGGTTCCACAGCGGAACGTGGCCGTCGAGCCACATCCGCGCGGCGAGGTGGCCGAGCGACTGCGCGGTCCAGCCGTCGTTGGCGTCGATGGTGTGGGCGCCGTGGGCGTACGCCATCGTCAGGCCGTTCACGCCGGGGCGCGGCGACCCGAGTCCGGAGTGGTAGAGCAGCGGGTCGTTGCTGCGCAGGCCGAGCACGAACACCGCGTTCGCCAGCAGGACCGTCGCCACGACGGCGACGACGGACAGGAACTGCGGCGTACGCAGGCGCGCGGGGATCCGCGCGAGGAGGGCTGGCACGTGGCGCAGCGTAACCGCCGAACCTGCCGGAACCTGACAAGGACATGACGAGGACACGACGAAGCCCCCCACCGCATCAGCGGTGAGGGGCTTCGTTCAGTGAGTTGCCCTAGTGGGCAGGGATCACTTGGTGATCGAGGTGACGCGACCGGCACCGACGGTGCGGCCACCCTCACGGATCGCGAAGCGCAGACCCTCGTCCATGGCGATCGGGG
>JASLFY010000086.1 GCA_030150425.1 Yimella sp.
ATAGCCGGTGATGCCGAGCTTCTTCAGCGCCTTGTTGTCGGTGCCGCCGCTGAGGCAGTACGGCAGCACGGCCGCGTCGGGGTCGTGGGCCAGCAGCGACTGCTTCATCGTCTCGACCAGCGGGGCGTCGAAGGGCGCGTCGAGGGCGATGTCGTGGTGGACGACCTCGACCTCCACGAACTCCCCGGCCAGTTCCCGGATGGTGTTCATCAGGTCGTCCTCGTGGCCCGGCAGGAACCGGCAGTCCAGGCTGGCCGACGCGGACTGCGGGATGACGTTGTGCTTGTAACCGCTGTCCAACATGGTGAAGTTCGAGGTGTCGCGCAGCGTGCCCTCGACGAACCCGCGCGCGCCACCGATCGTCGCCAGCAGTTGTGAGGCGTCGTCCGGGGCGTACGCGATACCGGTCACCTCGCTCAGTCCGTCCAGCAGCTGCGACACCGAGGCGATGTACTCGCGCGGCCACTCGTGGGCGTTGATCCGCGCGATCGCCTCCGCCAGGCGTACGACGGCGTTCTCGTCGTTGGGCACCGACCCGTGGCCGGCGCGGCCGTGGGCGACCAGACGCAGCCAGGCGATCCCCTTCTCGGCGGTCTGCAGCAGGTAGACGCGGCGTGACCCGCCGGCCTTGACCGGAACGGTGACGCTGTAACCGCCGACCTCGCTGATCGCCTCGGTCGCACCCTCGAACAGGTCGGGGTGCTGGTCGACGAGGAAGTGGCTGCCCTTGACTCCCCCGGCCTCCTCGTCGGCGAACATGCCGATCACCAGGTCGCGCGGCGGCTTCTTCCCGCCGCGGGCGAGCTCGCGGACGCAGGCGATGATCATCGCGTCCATGTCCTTCATGTCGACCGCGCCGCGGCCCCAGAGGCAGTCGTCCTTGATCTCGGCGGCGAACGGATCCACCTGCCAGTCAGCGGCATTCGCGGGAACGACGTCGAGGTGGCCGTGGACCACGAGGGCGCCGCGGGAGGAGTCCTCGCCCTCGATCCGGACGACCACGCTGGCGCGGCCGGGGTCGCTCTCCAGCAACTGCGGGTCGAGACCGACCTCGGTGAACTCCGACATGACGTACTCGGCGGCCTTGCGCTCGCCCGGGCCCGACCCGTCGCCGTAGTTGCTGGTGTCGATCCCGATGAGATCCTGGGCGATCCGTACGACCTCGTCGCGGGCGGTGGTCTGGTCGGGCATCAAGTCTCCTCGGGCGGCGCGGGTTTCTCGGGCGGACGGCTCCACTCTGACAGACGGCGTACGTCGTCGATCGTGTCGGCCTGTTCCGCGGACTTGTCATCGCGGTAGCGGACCACCCGGGCGAAGCGCAGGGCGAGCCCGCCCGGGTAGCGGGTGGAGCGTTGCAGCCCGTCGAACGCTATCTCCACCACCTGTTCCGGTCGCACTCGTACAGTCCAGTCGTCGCGGTCGACCATCAGCTCGGTGAACCGGCGGGTCTGCCAGGCGAGCATCTCGTCGGTCATTCCCTTGAACGTCTTGCCGAGCATCACGAAGCCGCCGGCGGGGTCGCGGGCGCCGAGGTGGATGTTGGACAGGAAGCCGCGGCGGCGACCGCTCCCCTCCTCCACGGCAAGCACGACGAGGTCGAGGGTGTGCCGCGGTTTCACCTTCACCCAACCGGAGCCGCGACGTCCAGCGGCGTACGGCAGATCGCGCCGTTTCAGGACGGCGCCCTCGTGACCACGCGCGACCCAGTCATCGAACAGCCGTTGTGCGGCACCGGTATCGGTCACTTCGTGGGCGTCGACCAGATTCTCCGGTTGTACCAGTTCGGCCAGTGCAGTACGCCGTTCCTGCTGGGCGACATCGACCAGGTCGCGACCGTCGAGGTGCAACAGGTCGAAGAAGAGCGGGGTGACCGGAACCTGCGCGCGCAACTGCTGCGGGTCGGCGCTGGAGGCCGTCCGCGCACCGGTCACCTGGAACGGCTCCGGGCTGCCGTCCGCGGCCAACGCGATCGCCTCACCGTCGAGCACCACCCGGTCGGCGGGAAGGGCCCGGACCACGTCCACCACCTCCGGCAGCCGGTCGGTGATGTCGTCCAGGCTACGGGTGAAGAGTCGGACCGTGTCGCCGTTCTTGTGCGCCTGCAGTCGGATCCCGTCGAGCTTCACCTCGATCGTCCACGGGTGGTCGTCGACGGCCGAGACCACGTCGGGGCTGGAGCCGGCGAGCATCGGACGCAGCGGACGGCCGACATCGAGACGCACGGTGCGTAGCGCGTCGGCGCCGCCGTCGAGGGCCAGAGCCGCGACGGGCCCCGCACGACCGGCCAACATCACGGCCCGGCGTACGTCGGCCTCCGCGACCCCGGCGGCCGTCGCGATCGCTTTCAGCATGATCCCGTCGCCGGCGCCCTGGCGGGCGTCGCCGAGCAACAGCCCGGTCAGGAACTGCTCCTCGTCGGTGGTCAGCAGCGAGCGCAGGTCGGCGAGCAACGCGACCCGGCGGCGGGCCGATCCGCTGCCGTAGAGCCCCGCGAGTTCGGTGAGTCGGGCGTCGACGTCGGCGACCGACAGCGACGGCTCGGCAGCGTTCGTCGCCGGGTCGGCGCGCAGCGACCGTCGGCCGATCCCGATCCGGCCCTGCGGCAGGACTCCGGCCGACAGGTCCGCGATGACGGCCCGCTCCGCCGGGGCGGCCGACCGCAGCAGGGCGGCGATGAGCTCGACCTTCTCGGTCCGCGACCGAGTCGCCGCGACCGCGCGGGAGGTGTCGGCGACCGCCGCGAAGAGGGTCATCGCGCGGCCGTTGCTGCGTCGCCCATCCCCGTAGGGTACGGCTCATGCGACTCCCACAGCCCCCGCGACCGTCCGCCACGAACGACGAGTCACGGGCGTACGACACCGAGCAGCTCGTCGTCGGCGGTCACCGTCGTACGGTCCGGCGGGCGCGCAGTGAGGACGTCTCGGCGATCGTGGCCCTGTTGGCCGACGACCAACTCGGCAAGGACCGCGAGAGCGATGATCTGGACCGCTATCTCGCCGCCTTCACGGTGATCGACGCCGACCCGCACCAGTTCCTGGCAGTGGTCGACGACGAGGCCGGCGCGGTCGTGGGAACCCTGCAGCTGACCCTGCTGCCCGGGCTCTCCCGCGGCGCCACGACCCGGCTGCAGATCGAGGGCGTACGGGTCGCGGCGAGCGAGCGCGGCACCGGTCTCGGCAGCGCCCTGTTCGAGTGGGCACACCGTTACGGCACAGCCCGGGGCGCGACCCTCGCGCAGCTGACGACCGACCTGCGACGGGAAAGGGCGCACGGCTTCTACGACGCGCTCGGTTACGAGCACACCCACGCAGGGATGAAGCGACCGCTTCCCTGAGACTCTCCCGGGAATACCGGGCAGGGGTATCGGTTGACCGTGTGGACAGTTGGCGAACGACCAGGAGGACGACCATGACCACGAACGAGTACCAGGTGACCGGCATGACCTGCGGGCACTGTGAGATGTCGGTGCGCGAGGAGGTCGCCGAGGTTCCCGGCGCGCAGGACATCGAGGTCAGCCACGAGACCGGCCGCCTGGTCGTGTCCGGCGACGTCGACGACGCCGCCGTGCTGGCCGCCGTGCAGGAGGCCGGCTACACCGCCGTACGCGCCTGATCTCCTCCGGCGCCCACGAACGGGCCGGGACCGCTCCCCGTGCGGTCCCGGCCCGTTCGTGCGTCAGCGGCCGGCGATCGTGGCCGCGATCAGCTGGTTGGTGGACCCGTTGTAGATGTTCGTGTCGTAACCGCCGTTGCTGACCGTGGCGTTCTGCCAGATGTGCTGCGCGTTCCAGTTGCGCGCGAGGCCGGTCAGCGAGGTGCTGAACTGGCTGATCCACAACGGCGAACGGGCGGAGATGACCGCACCGGCGGTGTCGTCGGAGACACAGGTGTTCCACCAGCTCTTGGCGGTGTAGATCACCGGGTAGACACCGGTGACCGCCTGGTAGCGCTGCTGGAAGCTGGTGATCCACGCGGTCATCTGGGCCGGCGTGAGGTTGTAGCAGCTGTTGCCGGAGTAGGGGTTCCACTCGAGGTCGACGGCGTCCGGCAGCGAGTTCGTGCCCGGCTTCCAGCCGCCGCTGCGAGCGATCAGGTAGTCGGCCTGCGCGGCGCCGGAGCTGACCGCCGGGTTCGCGAAGTGGTACGCCCCGGTGATGAATCCGGCGGCCTTCGCGCCGGAACGCTGGGTGGCGTACGTGCTGGCGGTGAAGTAGTTGCCCTCGGAAGCCTTCACGTACGCGAAGCGGTAGCCCTGGGACTTGAACGCCGACCAGTCCACGGTGCCGGACCAGCCGGAGACGTCGACTCCGGTGACCGCGGTCGTGGTTGCGGTCGTCGTGGTCATCGTGCTGGCCGCCGCGTTGCTGCGGGCGGTCGCGCCCGCGTCCGGCGTGGTCCGGGAGTGCTCGGTCAACTGCTTGCTGCGCCAGCCGGGTGTCGCGCCGTACGTGGCGTCGACGCCGTGGGCACGGGCGGTTGCGTTCGGGGTGGGCGCCTTCGGGCGGTGCGCGCTCGGCGCTGCGTCGGCACTGGTCGACAGCAGCGCGAAGCCGGCGGTTCCGGCGAGGGCGACGGACAGGGTGCGGGTGAGGAACACGATGCATCTCTCCTGAGGATTCGCAGGTCGCACACCGTGGGGGACGGTGTGAGGCCGGTCAGCCTGCCAGGTTCGGCCCCAGAGCGAAAGACCCACAGCCACAACGCAATTGACTGTTCACCGAGCCGTGACCAGTAGCGAACACGAAGAAACCCCTTCACCGAAGTGAAGGGGTTTCGATCTGTGTCCGAGGGGGGACTTGAACCCCCACCCTCTATACGAGGACTAGCACCTCAAGCTAGCGCGTCTGCCTATTCCGCCACCCGGACGAGGTGGTGTGGACCGCACGTCGTGCGTGTGGCCAACGACCGGAAACACTAGCACGAAGGCCGCCGATCTCCCGCATCGGTGCGGGCGCCCCGCCGACCCGGGCGGGTGCGCTGCGGACGATCGTCGGTCAGCTCACCGATCGGGTCGGAACGGCGACGCCGTGGACGACGGTCACCAGTCCGGCGCGGCGCGTCAGGTCACTGCCAGTCCGGCGGATCGGCCGGCCCGAGAAGTGGATCGTCGCTCCGGAACGTACGGATCGGCCCGGGGGCGGTGGTCGGTCCTTCGAACCGCACGGTGACCCGCCCCAGGCCGCTGCCCCACACCCATCCGGCGCCGTGGGTCTCGTGGCGCACGTCCGCGCCCGGCGGGATGCTGGTGGCGTGTTTGCCCCATCCCTCGTCGAGCTCGTGTGCGGTGACCGGTGCGCCGACGCCTGGGTCGGGTGAATCGGTGGCCACGGGGTCGGCGTCGTCCCCGAACGCGAACCGCTCCTGTGCGTGCGGCGACAGACCGGACACCCCGAACCCGAGGAGGCGCAGCCCACCCTGGGTGTCGGCGGCGGCGAGCAGCCGTCGGGCGACCGTCAGCAGGGTGCGGGGGTCGCCGGTCGGATGGAGGGTGCTCTCCGAGCGAGTGAAGGTCGAGAAATCGCCGTGGCGCACCTTGATGGTCATCGTCCGGGCGAAGGAGCCGTGGTCGAGCAGGCGTGCGGTGACGCGCTCGACCAGGCGCTGCAGCTCACGGTCGAGCGCGGCCGCGTCGGCCACATCGGTCGGGAAGGTCTCCTCGGCGGAGATGCTCCTCGCCTCGCGC
The DNA here is from genome assembly GCA_030150425.1 of Yimella sp. GTDB lineage: Bacteria > Actinomycetota > Actinomycetes > Actinomycetales > Dermatophilaceae > Yimella. Next base: position 5,683 of record JASLFY010000086.1, read on the forward strand.
TCGGTCACGACCGGGCGGTCGTCGCGGGCGAAGGCCATGTGGTGCAAGGCCGTGCCGTGCGACTCACCGAAGATGCTGACGAGGTCCTGAACGGCCATCCGTTGCAGTTCGGCCACCGTCTCGACCCCGAACCCGCGCAGTCGTTCGGCGGTGACCGGGCCGACTCCCCCGAGCACCCGCACCTTCATCGGTGCGAGCAGTTCCTCCTCGGTGCCGGCCGGGACGATGACCAGACCGTTCGGCTTGTCGAGCTCGGACGCGATCTTGGCCATCTGCTTGGACGAACCGACGCCGACCGACGCGGTCAGCCCGCCCGTGGCCAGCTCGATGTCGCCCAGCAGTGTTCGCAGCCGTTGTTCCAGGGCGGATGCACCGAAGTCGTCGAGTTCGCTGTGGTCGAGGTCGACGTACGCCTCGTCGACCGACACCTGCTCGATGACCGGCGACAGCTCGCGCAGCAGGTCCATCACGATGTGGCTGGAACGTTGGTAGGCACGGAACCGCGGGCTGAGGAAGGCGGTGCCGGCCGGACACAGACGCCGCGCCTGTGCGGTCGGCATCGCCGACCGGGCTCCGAACGCCCGCGCTTCGTACGACGCCGTCGCCACCACGCCGCGCGCGCCGGTTCCGCCGACGACCACCGGCCTGCCGCGCAGGCTCGGCTTGTCCCGTTGTTCGACACCGGCGAAGAAGGCGTCCAGGTCGAGGTGGAGCACACTCGGTCGCCGTCTCACCCCTCCATCATCCCCGGCTCACGATGAGGGTGTGCACCGCCTCAGGACCCACCGACGCTGCGGTGGATCACCAGCGGCAGCACCCGCTCGGCGCCGTGTTCGCGCAGCGAGGCGGCCGCGACGGTCGCCACCCAGCCGGAGGACGTCCGGTCGACGACCAGCAGGACCGTGTGACCGGCGACGTTCGCCGGCGGGCCACCGGCGAGTTGGTCGCGCCACCCGGCGGCCTCCTGACCGCCCGGCTGGTCACCCGAGACCGGACGGACCGGCCAGCCGGCGTGGGGGAAACGGCCCACCTCGGCGAGGTGGGCGGCGACCGATTCGGCCAGGTCGGGTCGGCCGATGCTGCCGATCGAGACGGTGCAGGTGGGCCGCTGCGCCCAGTGGTCCTTCCACCCCGCGAGCGTCTGCACGGCGTGGTCCAACAGGTCTGCGGTCGCGGCGCTCCCGTCGGCGAGGCAGCCGCGCAGCTCGGTGTCCCACTCCGGAGCGTCGGCGTGGACCAGAACCTGTCCCGGATCCGCGAGCAGCTGCGGCGGGATTCGGCCCTTGATGCCGAACGCGCCACCGGGCCACATCTTGCGGGGTTCGAGCACGTGACGGGTGGTGCGCAGCGACCGCCGCGTCGCGTTCAGGGTGTCCTCGGAGGGCGCCGACCGCAGACCGTCCGGCAACCCACCGACACAGACCGAGCAGCGACCGCAGGGCGCGGCCGTCGGATCGTCGAGAGACTCCTGGAGCAGCTGCATCAGGCAACTCTCGCCACGGATGTAGCGCTGCATGATCGCGGCCTCGCGTCGGCGGGTGGCGAGCACCGAGTCGTAGTGGGCGGCGTCGTACGACCACGGTTTGCCGGTGGCGGTCCAGCCGGTCGAGCTGCGCAGCACGACCTCCTCCACCGCGAGTTGTTTCAGCAACAGTTCGACGCGGGTGCGGCGCAGCCCGGTCTCGGCCTCCAACGTCGGCACCGATTGCGGTTGGTCGCTCTCCCCCAACGCGGCCAGCAGCCGCTCCACCTCGGCCGGCTTCGGGATCGTCGCGGTCGCGAAGTAGTCCCAGACGTTCTCGTCGGCGGCCGACGGCAGCAACGCGACGAGGGCGTGGTCGATCGCGCGACCGGCACGACCGACCTGCTGGTAGTACGACACCGGCGAGGGCGGGGCACCGACGTGGACGACGAATCCGAGATCCGGCTTGTCGTAACCCATACCGAGTGCCGAGGTCGACACCAGCGCCTTCAACCGGTTCGCCCGCAGGTCGTCCTCGAGCTGTTCGCGTTCGGCGC
>JASLFY010000110.1 GCA_030150425.1 Yimella sp.
CCAAGCCCGGAGCGGCATCGAGGTTCGCCGGGGCGGCGCGTCCGCTGCTCGTCGCCAACCATCGGTCGATGATGCGGACGGGGCTGCGCGCCCTGGTGCCACGGGTGGGCTGACGGTCCGCACCCACACGCAGACGCTGCACCTGCGTACTGCGGCTGCTCGTGCAACAACAGCGTCTGCACGCAAGCGCAGCGTCTGGGCCGGCGGACCGATCAGAAGTAGACCTGGCAGTACTTCACCGCCACGGCGTAGGCCCGCTTGTGATGGAGCTCGAGGCGAATCTGCGCCGAGCGCGCGTTCCAGTTGTAGGTCGTGTAGATCGTCTTGGTCGACCAGGGGTTCTGCATGAACGTGACGGGGGTCCACTCCGTGCCCCACGCCCAGTTCTTCTGCAGGACGCTGTAGGCGGGCTTGTAGTAGTAGTTGGACGACTTGTAATAGATCGGCTTCATGACGACCTTGTCGCGCACGGCCCCGTCGTAGCGGATGGCCTTGAAAGACGCGAGCACGGTGCCGTCGGCGCCCTTGATCCGGCAGATCTTCGTCTGGTCTCCGGCCGCTTCGGCGCCCTGAGCGGTGACCACTCCAGCACCGCCGATGAGCCCGGCGACAGCAAGGGCCGCGCCCGCGCGCACCCGCAACTTGTTCTTCATGAGAGTTCCTCCCTGGTGATTTCCTCGCGTGGCGAGGTCTTTGTGAACCGGGAGTGCGACGGGGCTCCCCCGCGAGGTGGTTCCGTCGGCTCGGAGATTCCTGACAGTCCGCCCGTCGCCGGTCGGTAGACCCGCTCGACTGCAGGCCCGGCCGCGCCGACACGTAGGCTGAGGGCGACCTCCCGGACCTTCCGCTAGGACCTTGATCATGCGCGCGCCCATCCGACACGCACTCGCCTCCGCCGCCGCAGCCTCGCTGCTGCTGACCGCCTGCTCGAGCGGGTCCAACGACGCCACGAGTCCGACCTCGGCCACCACCGAGGCACCGTCCGGAACGAGCGCCGGCTCGACCACACCTGGATCGACCGCGACCGGCAGTTCCGCGCCGTCCAAATCGTCGGCGGGCTCGTCGGCCACGAAGGGGTCGAATGGGTCGTCGGCCAACGGCGGGGCCGGCAACACCGCCGGCGGTGGCGGGTCAACCGGCGCCAACCGTCCGACGGTGGTGCCGAACCCGACCGACAACAGCCGTCCGACCTCGATCGCGGGCACCCCCGGCAGCGGCTGCGTGCCGACCCGGGTCGAGGTTCCGAGCGTCGGCATCTCCGAGCCGATCGTGGCGATGGGCACCAACTCCCAGGGCCAGATCTACCCGCCGCCGCGCACCACCATGTGGTACGACAAGTCGCCCCAGCCGGGCGCCAACGGGGTCGCGGTCGTCGCCGGTCACGTCACCTACGACGGCCCCGACGACTTCTACGAACTCGACCGCGTCAAGAACGGCGCCTCGGTGACCGTGCGCTGCAGCAACGGACGCGTGTTGTCGTGGAAGGTGTCCGACAAGCAGTCGGTGCTGAAGACGGCACTGCAGACCGACCAGCGGGTGTGGGGCGGTTCGTCGACCCCGGTCGTCGCGTTGATCACCTGCGACCGGGCCTCGAAGGTGGTCAACGGGCACCACCTGAACAACTACGTGGTCTGGGTGCGCCCGGCATAGCTCAGCCCTGGGTGCGCAGCTGCTGCAACCAGTCGCGCGCCTGGGTGAAGGAGGTGTCGCTGGCGCTCGGCACCACCTCGGCGGGGCGGGCGTCGGCGCGCGGGTAAGACCCGAAGAAGCGCACCCGGGCCGCCACCCGGTGCAGCGACATCAGTGTCTCGGCCACTCGGGCGTCGTCGAGGTGGCCCTCGAAGTCGATCGAGAAGCCGTACGACCCCATCGCGGCCCCGGTCGGACGCGACTCCAGCCGGGTCATGTTGATCCCGCGGGCCGCGAACTGCTCCAACAACTCCAGCAGACCACCGGCGTGGTCGTCGTGCTGGAAGAGCATGATCGTGGTCTTGTCGGCCCCGGTCGGCGCGGGCAACCGTCCGGGCCCGGAGACGAGCACGAAGCGGGTGACCGCCGCCGAGTTGTCGCCGATGTCGGTCGCCAGCGCCTGCAGGCCGAAGGTCTCCGCGGCCATCGGGGCGCACACCGCCGCCTGGTAACCGGACGCGTCCCCGCTCGCCAGTCCCTGCGCGGCCGCGGCCGTCGACAGCGTCGGAACGTAGTGCGCCGCACGCAGATTCGCCTCCATCCAGCCACGCACCTGGGCCCACGCGTGCGAGTGGGAGCCGACCGCCTGCACCGAATCGAGCGTCACCCCGGACGGCGCGGCGAGCACGAAGGTGATCGGCACCAGCACCTCGGCCCGGATGAACAGTTCCTCACGCGCGTTCAACGCGTCCAGGGTCGCCGAGACCCCGCCCTCGACCGAGTTCTCGATCGGCACGACGCCCAGGTCGACCTCGCCGGAACGCACCGCGTCCAGCACCGCGGTCACGGTCGGGTACGGGGTGGACGCGTCCAACTCCCCTGCCGCGCCGACGGATTCGAGGTAGGAGGCGAGCGCCGCCTGGGTGAAGGTGCCGCGCGGCCCGAAGTAGCCGTAGGTCGTCATGCGTCTTCCTTGTCGGAGCGGGCCGCCGCGAGCGCCTGGCGCTCCTCGGGGCTGAGCGTGATCTCGCTGCGACCGTCGATCACGCCCTTGGCGTAGGTGCGTGATTCGCCGCGGGCGTGGATCGAGGAGATGACCAGTCCGTCGCCGGAGTCGTCCAGGATCGCGGCGGAGAAGGACAGCCGTCCACCCATGTCGCCGAACGCGTCGTAACGCACCACGGAGACGTGCCGCAGTCCGGCCGCGACATGGTCACCGACCGCGTCCACGCGTCCGCCGAGGGCCGCGACGCGGTGGTCGAGCGAAGTCACCCGGTCGTGCTCGGCACGCAGCACGCGGGTGATCTCCTGCGCCTCGGCGCCGCCCCAGAGCACCTCGAAGTTGCGTTGCACCGTCCGCAGTCGCAACACCGCGACGACGGCCACCGCCAACGCCGACACGGCGATGACGAGGGCGAGGACGGCAACGGTGGTCACGAGGGCAGGTTAGTCGGGCACTAACCTGAGACGGACATGGATCTCGCGC
>JASLFY010000113.1 GCA_030150425.1 Yimella sp.
CGTGACGTCGCTGGAGATCATGCCGCAGCCCGGCGCCGAGCGCGCGGTGAACCAGCCGTGGCCGACGTACCCGATGATCTTCCGCGTCGCCAGCGCCCACGAGGAGGGCGGTGAGCGGATGTACTCGGTCTCCGCCAAGGAGTTCGTCGACGACGGCAACGGCAACGTCAAGGCGATCAAGCTGATCGAGGTCCGTTCCGGCGACAAGGGATTCGAGGAGGTGCCCGGTTCGGAGCGGGAGATCCCGGCCGACCTGGTGCTGCTGGCGATGGGCTTCCTCGGCCCGCAGTCCGAGGGCCTGGTCGAGGAGCTCGGGCTGGAGAAGGACGAGCGCTCGAACGTACGCCGGGACGACCGGTTCATGACGAGCGTGCCGGGAGTCTTCGTCTGCGGTGACGCCGGACGCGGCCAGTCGCTGATCGTGTGGGCCATCGCGGAGGGTCGTTCTGCCGCTGCAGGTGTCGACCAGTACCTCGGGGGGTCCAGCGCGCTGCCGGCTCCGATCCGGCCGACGGACCGTCCGCTGACCGTCTGATTTCGTCCGCTGTGCGAGTGCCCGGTCCCGGGTGGGGCCGGGCATTCGCGTCGCTACCACCGGGTACGAGATCCGTTCGGTGTTTGTGCTGACAATGGATAGGGTTTGTGTCATGCGCAGAGCGAAAATCGTCGCCACCATGGGTCCTGCTGTTGCCTCGCAGGAGAAGATCCGATCCCTCGTCGATGCCGGCCTGGACGTCGCCCGCCTCAACCTGTCCCACGGTTCCCACGAGGACCACGAGCAGATGTACCGCTGGGTGCGGCAGGCGTCCGACGACTCCGGCCACGCGGTGGCCGTGCTGGCCGACCTGCAGGGTCCGAAGATCCGCACCGGCCGGTTCTCCGGTGGTCCCATCACGCTCGCCGTCGGCGACACGTTCACGATCACCGTCGACGACGTCGACGGCGACCAGAACCGTGTGTCGACCACATTCAAGGGGCTGCCGGGCGACGTACGCGCGGGCGACCGCATCCTGATCGACGACGGCAAGGTGGAACTGACCGCGACCAAGGTCACCGACACCGACGTCGAGACCGTCGTGGTCGAGGGCGGCGTCGTCTCCAACAACAAGGGCATCAACCTGCCCGGCGTCGCGGTGAGTGTTCCGGCGCTGTCGGAGAAGGACGAGGACGACCTGCGCTGGGCGCTGCGCACCGGCTGCGACCTGATCGCCCTGTCGTTCGTACGCGACGCCGCCGACATCGAGCGGGTTCACCAGATCATGGCCGAGGAGGGCGAGGAACGCGACGTCATCGCCAAGATCGAGAAGCCGCAGGCGGTCGAGAACCTCGAGGCCATCGTCGAGGCGTTCGACGGGATCATGGTGGCCCGCGGCGACCTCGGCGTGGAGCTGCCGCTGGAGGACGTCCCGATCGTCCAGAAGCGTGCGATCGAGCTCGCCCGCGCGGCCTCGAAGCCGGTCATCGTCGCCACCCAGGTGCTCGAGTCGATGATCGAGAACTCCCGCCCGACCCGCGCCGAGACCAGCGACTGCGCCAACGCGGTGCTCGACGGTGCCGACGCGATCATGCTGTCGGGGGAGACCTCGATGGGTAAGTGGCCGGTCGAGACCGTGCGCACCATGGCGCGCATCATCGAGAGCACCGAGGAACACGGCCTGTCCCGGATCGGCACCCTCGACATCACCGCCACCACGATGGGCGGCGCGATCTGCAAGGCGGCCGCGGAGGTCGGTGAGCTGGTCGACGCGAAGTACCTCATCACCTTCACCACCATCGGTGGCTCGACCAAGCGGATGGCGCGACTGCGCAACCGGATCCCGATGCTGGCGTTCACCCCGAACCAGCTGACCCGCAGTGAGCTCGCGCTCACCTGGGGCGTGGAGACCTTCCTGGTCGACGCCGTGGTCCACACCGACCAGATGGCGCTGCAGGTCGACGAGACGCTGCTCGGCACCGGCCATGTCGTCGAGGGCGACCAGGTGATCATCGTCGCCGGTTCCCCGCCCGGCATCCCCGGCTCCACCAACGCGCTACGGGTCCACAAGATCGGTGACGCGAAGAACGGCGTCGCGCCGGCGTACGGCTACCACCAGGGCTGACTGTCAGCCGACTCCCGTGATGCAGACCGCGGTTTGGGAACTCCCGGTGATGCAGAGCGCGGTTCGGGGACTTCCGGTGATGCAGAGCGCGCCCGGTAAGGCGCGGTCTGCATCACGGTGGGCCACCCAACCGCGTTCTGCCACACCGGGATTCCACCACCCGTACGGCGCCCTGAACAGATTCGCCCGGGCCCGTACGGGTGCCGTATACTGACGCGGCACTCCGGCCGGGGTGGTGGAATGGCAGACACGGCGCACTCAAAATGCGTTGCTCGAAAGGGCGTGCGGGTTCAAGTCCCGCTCCCGGCACTCTTTTCGAATGGCGCCCTCCGTTCAAATGCGTTGAGGCATCCCGTCGAAGTTCGTACGGTCGGAGCATGAGCCTCCGCCTGCGCGCAGCAACCATCGGTGTTCCCGACCCCGAACCCGTTGCCCGGTTCTGGGCCGCACTGCTCGACCGCGAGGCGGTCCGCGATGACGCCGGACTGCTGCTGCCCGCAAACCCCGGTCAACTCCCGCTGAGCTTCGTGCCGGACGACCGCCCACTGGTCGACTCGGACCGCTGGC
>JASLFY010000162.1 GCA_030150425.1 Yimella sp.
CACGACTTCAACGCGGCCCAGAACTTCGCCCCGTAGGCGGAGGCCAACGCGTCGTACATGACCGCGCCGCAGACGTACACGTTGGACGCGGCGAAGTCGTCCTTGTCGTACTTGCCGGGCGGGCCCGACTCCCGGCGCAGACCGGCGTCCATCGACTTGTAGCCGCCCATCGTGATCTCGTACGGGGTGATGTCGGCGTGGTCCTCGTACTTGGCCTGCACGAACAGGGCCAGGCTCTCGTTGAGCCAGACGTCGCGCCAGTCCACGGGCGACTGCACGTCACCGACCCATTGGTGGGCGTACTCGTGCGCGAGCGTCGGCAGGAAGTACTCCTCCTGGGTCGCGGTCGACTGGCCCATCGTGTTGAGCGTCTGGGTCTCCATCGCGGAGTCGCCGGGCACCATCACCGAGCCGGCGCTGGCGAACGGGTAGGGCCCGAGGATGGACTCGAGGTACTGCAGGATCTGCGGCGTCTGCTTCAGCCCGGCCAGCGTGCTCGCCGAGTCGGACCGGCCCTCGCGGTACCAGTAGTTCAGCGGCAGATTGCGTGGGCCCTTGTCGGTGACCAGGGTGTACTTCCCGAACGCGACCGTGGTCAGGTAGGAGGACGCCGGCTGGTCGAGGTGGAACTGCCGGATCGTGGTGTCGCCCTCGACCCGCTCCGGCCCGGGCTGCCCGTTGAACACCCCCTTCATCCCCTCGTGGGTGCGCAGGGTCGCGTCGTAGAAGGCCTTGTCGGAGGGTTGGTCGTTCACCGGGTACCAGGTGAACGCGCCGAACGGTTCCTGCATCGTCCAGGCGGCGCCGTCCGACTCGACGGTGAAGCCGAGGCCGCCGCCCTGGTCGCTGCGCTTGGACGGTGCGGGGGTGGTGCGCGGTGTGCCGGAGTAGGTGACCACCAGCACGTGCCGACTGCCGGCGGCGAACGGGTTGTTGTGGCTCTCCTTGGCGTCTTTCGCGGGAGCGACGCGGAGCGCCTCGCCGACCTGCTCGTGGTGCACATCCCGACCGTCGACGGTGACAGAACTGACGGTGAGCGCGGACCCGAGGTCGAACTGCACCTCGGTGGTGGTTCGGGTGACCCGGAAGGTGATGGCGGCCTTCCCCTTGAGGGTCTTGCTGCTCGGCGTCCAGTCGAGGGTGAGTCCGTAGTGCAACGTGTCGATGGTCGGTTCACCGTGCTGCGGGTAGTAGCTGTCCTCGACCGGGTTCGACTGGGCCGCAGCCAGATTCGCGGGCGCCGGGGGAGCGGACGGCAGCGCCTCGGGCGAGCCGGAACCGGTGCTCTCGGTCGAGGGCCCGGTGGTGGAGGTGCCGGTGGTGCCGGCCGTCGGGCCGGGGGTGACGGTCACGTTCGGTCCGCCGCAGGCGGCGAGGGTCAACCCGGCGAGGCAGAGCGCCAGTGTTCGGCGGCGTGGCCGTGACGGCGTGGTCATGTCTGTTCCCCTGATGTTCGGACGGGCCGGCGAAGTCCCCACAGTAGGCGTCGCGGCCGCGGCTCAGGCGCGGAAGGCCCGGGCGAGCGGGAGGATCGCCAGGATCAGCACCATCGGGATCGCGAATCCGTAGCGCAACGAGTCGTTGCCGACCGCCCCGGTCATCACGGCGCCGAGTAGCCCGCCCACGTAGTTGAACTGGTTGAACCGGGCGATGATCGCGTCGACCGCGGCGCGCATCGCGACCGGGTCGTCGGTCGTCACCGACTCGCGGGCGATGGACGCGGCGGCCGAGTAGGACAGCGGCGCGATCACCGAGATGCCGAGGCCGAGCACCAGGAAGCCCGCCATCGCCACCGAGGCGTGCGGCGCGAAGACGACGACGGCGAGCCCGGCCGCCCCGACCACGGCCGCGATCGACACCAGCCGCACCGAGCCGTACCGGGCCGCGAGCGTGTCGCCGGCGCCGCGTCCGACCAAGGACGCGACCAGGTAGGGGAGGGTCGCGATCGGGACGAGCCAGGACGCCGCGAGGAACTGCTTGTCCAGGTAGGTCGGGCCCCAGGTCGTCACCGCGGTGTCCGCCATGTAGAAGAGCACCATCGCGGCCCCGACCAGCAGGATGCGGCGCCACGGCACCGTTCGACTCGTGCCGACCCGGGCCGCCTTGTCGCCGATCGCGGCGATGGCGCCGCCCACCGGCAGGTAGGGCGCGAAGACCAGCAGCAACGGGATCACCGCCAGCCCGAGGGCTGAGGCCTCGAACGAGATCCGGTGTGTCGCAAGGGCGCCCAGCGTGCCGAGGATGCCGCCGAGGGTCCAGGCTCCGTGGAAGGTCGGCATGATCGGACGCGCGTACTCGTGCTCCACCGCGACGCCCTGCATGTTGGTTCCGGCATCGACCAGGCCGAGCGCCAGGCCGTACCCGACCATCGCGGCGGCGACCGACCAGATCTGCGAACCGAGCGCGAGCAGCGGCAGCATCACAGTCATCAGGGCGAAGCCGAGCCGCAGCGCGGCGGCGCTGCCCCGTCGCGGCGCCAGCCATTCACCCAGCAGCGAGCCGGCCCCGGCGGCGAGCACCAGGCCGAGCAGCAAGACCGACATCCCGCCGGGGTCGAGGCCGAGCTCGCGCTGCAGCTGGGGAAGTTTCGTGGTGAGCGAGATGAAGACCAGGCCCTGGCCGCAGAAGGCGGCGGCGACGGCTGCCCGCTGACGGCTGTGCACGTGACGGGCGGACGGCTTCATGAGCCGCATCGTTGCACGCCGGGAGCGTCCTTGGCGGAGCAATTGTACAACCGTTCAAGTGACGGTCCCGGCTAGGCTGCGTCGGTGCGTGTGCGAGTGGACTTCGGGTACGACGTAACCGACTTC
>JASLFY010000171.1 GCA_030150425.1 Yimella sp.
GACCCGCCGCTGTGGCGCGGCTGTGCGGGACGGACAGCCGCGGGAATTACCGTGGGGGTATGAACGGGGACCCGCAGGACACCACGCAGCAGACCGGCACGCATCGACTGCCGGTCGTTCCCCGGCGCGCCGACGCGGGCCGGGACGCGCGGGACGTGCGGGCCACTCGCGACGCGACCGAACAGCTGACGCCCGCCGTCCGGCTCGGGCCGTACGTCCTGCTCGACCAGCTCGGCGAGGGCGGGATGGGCGTCGTGCACCGCGCGCAGGCGCCGAACGGCGAGCAGGTCGCGATCAAGGTGCTGCGGTCCCACGTCGCGTACGACGCGAAGGCCCGGGACCGGCTGCGCCGCGAGGTCGAGACGCTGTCGCGGGTGCGGGCGCGCGGGATCGCGCAGGTCGTCGACGCCGACGTCGACGGTGACCACCCGTACCTGGTGACCCAGTACGTCCCCGGACCGCCGCTGGACGAGGTCGTCGACGAGCGCGGACCGCTGGACCCGCGTCAGTTGGCCGCGCTCGGTCGTGGCCTCGCAGAGGCGTTGCGCGCGATCCACCGCGCCGGCGTCGTGCACCGCGACGTGAAGCCGGGCAACGTGTTGATGGTCGGCGACGAGCCGGTGCTGATCGACTTCGGCATCGCCCACATCGCCGACGAGTCGCGGCTCACCCAGACCGGTCTGGTCATGGGCACGCCCGGCTATCTCTCGCCCGAGATCATCGACGGCGCCGACGCCGGCGCCGCCACCGACTGGTGGGGTTGGGCGGCGACGCTGGTCTACGCGGCGTCCGGTCGCGCGCCCTTCGGCAAGGGACCGATGCCGGTGGTGCTCGACCGCGTCGCGCGCGGGCAGGCCGATCTGAGTGGCGTCGACCCGCGCATCCGCCCGTTGCTCGAGGCAGCCCTCTCTCCCGAGCCGAAGGCCCGGCCGACGGCCGGGGAGGTGCTGCAGGAGCTCGACGTCTTCGCCCGAGGCGGCACCACCGGCGCCATCGTGCAACGCCGTGTCCCCAAACCGGCCACCACCCAGCTGCACCACAAGGTCGCGCCGGTACGCCCGCAGCAGCCGCCCACCGACCGCATCGCGCCGCGCCCGGCCGAGCCGGCGTGGGAGCAGGGCGTGGTCGCGCGTCCGCGGGACCCGCGGATCGGGCAGCCGGCGCGCACCTGGACGCTGCTCTGCCTGGCGCTCGCCGGCGCCGGGTTGGCCACAATCCTGCCGATCGTGGCGTGGGTGATGGGGCTGGCCTGGATCTTCGCCGCGCGGTGGAACGACAAGACGATCACCTCGATGGTGTTGCGGCAGTACGCCGCCGGCAAGCGCCGCTCGGACACCGCCGTCGCGTGGGCGCTGTCCCCGTGGCACGCCGTGGTCGCGGCGTTCTCGACGTTGTTGGTCGTGATCGTCCCGGCCTTCCTCGGCACGGTTGCCGGGGTGTTGACCGCCATCGGTTGCGCGGTCGGCGGGCTCACCGGGCCGGTGTACGACCGCCCGCTCGCGATCGGTGTCGGCACCCTCGTCGCCCTCTGGGCGGCGTGGTGGGGGCCGGGTGGAACCTCGACCCGGCGCGGGTCGCGCACCCTGGTGCGCGCGCTGTCGCCGAACCGGCAGATCGCGACCGGGCTGGTCGTCGGGTTGGCCGCGGTTGCCGTACTGACCGGGCTGTTGGCCTTCTCCCACCTGGATTCCGCGCTCAACTGGTGGCCGTACTCCGGCGGCGACGCGGTGCCCGGGAGCGGGTTGATTCCCTCCATGCCGTCCAACTGGTGACGCAAACAGTGGTTGAACAGTTATCCACAGAGGTCTTGACGACGCCCCGGTGACCGGTAACGTATCGGCAGCCAGACCGGAAGCCGACACACCGGAGACCGGAAAATTTCACACATTCCGTCAATCGTTTCGTGCCCGGATGCCGAACCTCGGGACACGGCCCGCAACCGCGGGTGAGGGCGGGGGAACCACTACCGACCCACCGTGGTCTCGGGGTGAAGCCGGATCCGCCGGCCGGACACCTGACCGTCCGAACCCGACAGCTAACCCCGCAGGCGTCGTCAGGAAAGGACAAATCCCTTGGCGTACACCCCCCGACATGCAGCTGTCCGACAATCCGTCGCCGGTCGACGGGTCGCCGGCGTGATGATGCTCTCCGCCACGACCGTGGGCGCCGGCGCCGCCGCCGCGACCACCACCGCCGACGCGGCAACGGTCGTGAAGACCGCCACCGGCTGGAACGTGTGGGACCGCGTGGCGACCTGCGAGTCCACCAACAACTGGTCGATCAACACCGGCAACGGTTTCTACGGCGGCCTGCAGTTCACCCGTTCCACCTGGAACGAGTTCGGGGGTGGCGCCTACGCCGCCCGCGCCGACCTCGCCTCCCGTGAGCAGCAGATCCGGATCGCCCAGAACGTCCTGAAGGTCCAGGGCCCCGGCGCCTGGCCGGTCTGCTCCGTACGCGCGGGCCTGACCGTCTCGAACGGCCTCGCCGTGCAGGTCGGTGGCGGCAGCACCCCGCCGACGACCACGAACCCGCCGCGCACCACCACCCCGCCGGTGTCGCGCGGCACCACCCGCGGCCTGGCGGTCGACGGCATCCTCGGCCCGAACACCACCCGCGCGGTGCAGAAGTGGGTCGGCACGACCCAGGACGGCTCGTTCGGCCCGATCACCACGCGTGCGCTGCAGCGCAAGGTCGGCGCCTACGTCGACGGTTGGATCGGCCGTTACGCGGTCGCCAAGATCCAGGACAAGGTCGGCGCCCCGCACACCGGTGGCAGCAGCCTCGACCCGACCACGGTGAAGTACCTCCAGCGTTACCTCAACGCACACGTTCTCTGACCTCCCACGAGGTCCGCGCGGACAGGACGAGGGCCCCGGGAAATCCCGGGGCCCTCGTCCTGTCCTGTTGTTCCGGCTCATCACAGTTGACGGTGTAGGAGTTGCGGCCTGAAGCCGCCGGTTTCGAGCAGGCTGCGGGCGATGTAGTTGGTCAGGTTCCTGAACCCGAGAGCGCTACCGCGGAGGTGTTCGAGGCGGCCGTTGATGGCCTCGGTCGGTCCATTGCTGGTGCCGGGGCGATCGAAGTAGGCCAGGACGTCGACCTCGACGTGACGGTCGTCGGCGAAGAGCCGGTTGAGGCGGTCGGTCTGGCGGTCGGTGAGCAGGCCGCTGCCGGTGTGCAGGGTCCGTCTGGACTTGTAGAGCGGGTCGTCTTTGAAGCCGCGGTGGCTGTGGACCTGGAGCTGGACCCGGCGTCGGCATTGGTCGAGTGCGTCGCGGGCTAGGCGGACGACGTGGAAGGGGTCCATCACCGCAACGGCGGCGGGGACTTCTTCGGCGGCAGTGGTCTTGAAGCCGGTGAATCCGTCCATCGCGACGACCTCGACCCCATCGCGCCAGGCGTCGGGGCGTTCGGTGAGCCAGGTCTTCAACGCCTGCTTGGAGCGCCCCTCGACCATGTCCAGCAGCCGTGCGCGCTCGGTGCCGTCGCGGATCGGGGTGAGGTCGATGATCACGGTGACGTATTTGTCGCCGCGCCGGGTGTGTCGCCAAACGTGCTCGTCGACACCGATCACAGCGACACCGTCGAAGCGCTGCTCGTCGTCGATCAGGACCCGTCTGCCTTCGGCCAAGACAGCAGCGTTGGCTGTGTTCCAGGCGATCCCGAGCCCTTCGGCGACGCGGGCGACGGTGAGGTGCTGGACCACGATCCCTTCCAACGCCCACCGCAGGCCGGTGCGGGTCAGCTTGGCCCACGGCTCGGCGGCGCGGCGGGTGTCTTGACGCCACACGTGTCCGCAACCGGTCAGATCCGGGCTGGCGAAACCCGGATCTGACCGATGTGGCGAGGCGTCGCAGGCCGATGGCTCAGGCGCGGCTACCAATGCCGCCAGCGGGCGCGATCGCGGTGATGGCCGCCAGGTCCGCGTCGGTGAGGGTGATGTCGGCGGCGGCGAGGTTCTCTGCGACCCGACCGGCGTTACGTGAGCCGGGGATCGGCACGATGTAGTCGCGCTGGGCC
>JASLFY010000064.1 GCA_030150425.1 Yimella sp.
TCGCCCGCGCCCACGTCGGCGACCAGTTCCGCCTGTCCGTCAAGAGCGGCGCGACCGAGTCCGCGACGGCGACGACCGCCGGGACCGCCACCGGCATCCAGACCGCGCAGATCGGCCCGCTGCCGGTGATCCAGAACAACACCTACACGGTGTCCGAGGCGATCGCCGCCGGATCGCCCGGCACGCTGGCCGACTACGCGAGCTCGCTCGCCTGCGTCGACGACCTCGGTGCGACCGTGCCGACCAACGCCGCCGGCCAGCTCACGATCCCGAACCGCTCGGGCGCCAGCGTCGTCTGCACCATCACGAACGCGCCGCTGCTGGCGACCGTCGCGGTGCACAAGACCGTGCTCGACATCGCCGGCAACAACCCGGCGCCGGGCTCCGGCTGGACCCTCGGCGCGGCGACCACCGCGACCACCGGGACCGCCACCTCGACGCCGGCCGCGACCACGCAGACGACCCCTGCCTCGGGCGACGTGAACTGGACCGTCGCGTTCGACAAGACGACGTCACGGGCGACCGTGCGGGTCTCCGAGACGCAGAAGAGCGGGTGGGACTTCGTCAGCGGCAGCTGCACGGTCACCTCGCTCGGCGGCGCGCAGCGCTCCGTGACCCTGCCCGGCGCCGCCGGCGCGGACGTCACCGGCGTGGCCCCCGGTGACGCGGTGGCCTGCACCATCACGAACAAGCCCTCCGCGGCGAACCTGACCCTCAAGAAGCAGGTCGACAACACCTACGGCGGCACGTCCACGATCTCCGACTGGACGCTCACCGCGACGGGCACGCAGACGATCACCGGCAAGACCGGCGACGCGAGCGTGACGGGTGCGATCGTGTCCCCGGGGACCTACGCGCTCTCCGAGAGCGGCAGCCCGGCGGGCTACGCCGCGGGTGCGTGGACCTGCACCGGCGCGACCGTGAGCGGCTCCTCCGTCACCATCGCGGCGAACGCGAAGGCGGTCTGCACGATCACCAACGCGAGCAAGCCCGGATCCGTCGTCTGGACCAAGACGTCCAAGGCGACCGGCGGCCAGCTCGCCGGATCCGAGTGGACCCTCACCGGCCCCGGCCTGCCCGCCCAGGGACTCGTCGTCAAGGACTGCACCGCTGCTCCCTGCGCCGGCCCCGACCTCGACCCGGCACCGGGCGCCTTCCGCCTCGGCAAGCTCGCCTGGGGGACCTACTCGGCCAAGGAGACGCTGGCTCCCGCCGGCTACATCGCGGCCGGATCGTTCACCTTCACGGTGAGCGCGGCCAACGCCGGCACCACGCTCGACATCGGCGCCCAGCCGAACGAGCAGCAGCCCGGCGCGGTGCTCCCGCTGACCGGCGGCATCGGAAGCGACGCGTTCCTCCTCGCGGGCGGCGCGATCGTGTTCGCCGCGCTCGCGCTCCTCGGATTCCTCCGCCTGCGCCGCACCGCGCGCCGCACCTCCTGACCCCTCACCCACCTCAACCGACAGCACGACAACTGTCGGCCGACGGGTGTCGGTCGACGAACCACAAAGAAAGCAGGAACGGAAATGACCAGCAGGTCTCTCGGGCTGCGCAAGCTCGCAGCCGGGCTCGGAGTCGCGGCCCTCGCCGCCCTCGGCGCCCTCGCGGTGTCGCCGGCCGCCAACGCCGCCGACACCCTGAGCCCGTCGAACATCACGGGCACCACGGGCACCCTCACCATCCACAAGCACGCCGGCGACCCCGGCGCCGCGGGTGACGGCACCCAGATCACCGACCCGGCGAAGATCGCCGCGCTCGGTCAGGGCCTCGAGGGCGTTCAGTTCAGCGTCCAGCGCGTGAGCGCGAACGGCACCCCGATCGACCTCACCACCGCTGCCGGCTGGGACCAGGCGAAGAGCGCGACGCCCGCGAACGTGTCGTCGGCGCCGTTCTCGCTCGGCACCGGCACCACCGCGACCACCGACGCCTCCGGGCAGGCCGTGGTCTCGAACCTGCCGTACGGCCTGTACCTGGTGACGGAGACCAGCCCCGGCGCGAACCCCATCGTCTCGCCGGTGCAGCCGTTCCTGGTCTCGGTGCCCTACCCGAACCAGGGCACGTGGCTCTACAACGTGCACGTCTACCCGAAGAACAAGCTGAACTCGACGGAGCCGACGAAGACCGTCGCCGACCCGAAGGCTCCGGTGCTGGGCTCGCAGATCGTGTGGACGGTCAACGCCCCGATCCCCGCCCTGGCCGCGGGTGACACCTACCGCAGCTTCTCCATCACGGACAACCTCGACGCACGCCTGACCTACGTCGGCGCCGTGGTCAAGGTCGACGGCACCACCCTCACCGAGGGCACGGACTACACCGTCTCCGGCAACACCGTGATCACCTTCACCGCGACCGGCCTCGGCAAGCTCGCCGGCAAGACCGCGGTGACCGCGGACATCACCACGACCGTGACCTCGCTCGGCGCCGACGGCCAGATCCTGAACACCGCTGTCGTCAACACCAACGGATCCGACCGCACCACCAACACGCCGCAGACCAACTGGGGCCCGCTCAAGGTCGTCAAGCAGGACGGCAACACGAAGAACACGCTCCAGGGCGCGATCTTCGAGGTCTACGACGCCAAGAACGGCACCAAGGTCGCCGGCCCCGTCACGACCGACGCGAACGGCCAGATCCTGGTCGACGGCCTGTGGGTCGGCAACAACGACGTGAAGAGCAAGGACTACTGGCTCAAGGAGGTCCAGGCCCCGGCCGGCTACGTGCTGCCCGCCGACCCGTGGACCCAGGTCACGGTGACCGCGAACGGCTCGGCCAACCCGACCAGCATCACCATCTCCAACACCCAGCAGGTCGGTCCCAACCTGCCCCTGACCGGTGGTGCGGGCAGCACCCTGTTCGCCGTCATCGGCGGACTGCTGGTCGTGGCCGGTGTCAGTGCGATCCTGGTGCGCCGCGTGCGCGCCCGTCGTCACTGAACCCCTCGTCCGCCGGTGACTCCTCCCGCAGGGGTCGCCGACGGACCTGAGGAGGGCAGAGCCCCCAGAGCTCCTGCCCTCCTCCCCCATTCCCGTGATCCCGGTCGCGTCGCGCGCCGGGATCACGGGACCCTTCACGTCATTCCACCGAGGCCGAGAGAGGAGCCGTCGTGACGCAGACCGCTCCGCTTCGTCGGCGAGACGTGAGGCCCGCGCCGCCTGCGCGGTGGCGGATGCCCTGGGCGACGGCGATGCTCGCCGCGGTCGCGTTCGTCGGCGTCCTGGTGCTGATGTATCCGACGGTGGCGAGCTGGTGGTCGCAGTACAACCAGTCGCAGCTGATC
>JASLFY010000251.1 GCA_030150425.1 Yimella sp.
ACGCCCTGTGGACAGCAGGCCCTCGGGGTGGCACCTGTGAACCACCCTACGCCACGTCTCCGAACATTCGTACGAACCCTCGGAATGGCGTGTCGGCGCCGGTCAGTCGGCCCGACCGCCCTCGCGGATGGGCCGGTCGGCACCGAGCCAGCGGCTCTCCGGCACATCCATCTCGCGGCACAGCGCGAGCCAGACGGTGCGCAGCGGGCGACCCGCGTCGATCCCCTCCTGGGCGGTGAGGTGGTCCAACGCGCCGAGGGTGTGCGAACGCACCAGCAATCGACCGTGGCCGGCGCCGAACTCGTCGTCGACCAGCTGCCAGAACTCACTCATCCGCACCGGTCCAGTCTCGCAGGTCGACGGCGTCGTCCATACTCGCGTTCATGAGATTGATCACCGCCACCGACGTGCCGCCGTCGCTCGCCCGCGTGCAGGAGCCGACCGCCGCCCCCGTCCGCGTCGGTCTGGTCCAGCACCACTGGCGCGAGGACGCGACCGCACTGACCGACGCCCTGCGCGCCGGCATCGAGCAGGCCGCCGGCGCCGGCGCGACGATCGTCTTCCTGCCCGAGCTGACACTGTCCCGCTACCCCGCCGACACGCTGCCGGCCGGTGCGCCCGACGCCACCGCCGAGGACCTGCTCGACGGCCCGACCTTCCGCTTCGCCGCCCAGGCGGCGAAGGACTTCGGCGTCCACGTCCACGCGTCCCTGTTCGAGAAGGCGCCCGAGGCCGACGGCCGCGGACTGAACACCGCGATCCTGGTCGGCTCCGACGGCCAGCTCGTCGCGCGCACCCGCAAGACCCACATCCCGGTCACCGCGGGCTACTACGAGGACAAGTACTTCCGTCCGGGCCCGGCGGTCGAGCCGTACCCGGTCGTGACCCTGGACCAGCCGGAGCTGAAGCTCGGCATGCCGACCTGCTGGGACGAGTGGTTCCCGGAGGTCGCCCGGTCCTACGCCCTCGGTGGCGCGCAGCTGCTGGTCTACCCGACCGCGATCGGCTCCGAGCCGGACCACCCGGAGTTCGACACCCAGCCGTTGTGGCAGCACACCATCGTCGCCCACGCGATCGCCAACGGCCTGTTCGTCGTGGTGCCGAACCGCACCGGTTCGGAGGGCCTGATCACCTTCTACGGCTCGTCGTTCATCGCCGACCCGTACGGCCGCGTACTGGTGCAGGGTCCGCGGGACGAGGAGGCGGTCCTGGTGGCCGACCTCGACCTCGCGCAGGGCAAGGACTGGACCGACCTGTTCCCGTTCCTGTCGACCCGCCGCCCCGACACGTACGGCCCGCTCGCCGACCCGATCCGTCCGGAGCACGTCCGCGAGGACCCGAACCCGTGACGACCACGCCGCTGCGGATGCCCGCGGAGTGGGAACCGCACGACCGCACCTGGATGGCGTTCCCGAGCCAGGGCTACACCCTCGGTGACACCGAGCAGGAGGCCGACGCGGCCCGTCGTACGTGGGCGGCCGTCGCCGACGCGGTCGCGCGGTTCGAGCCGGTCACCCTGCTCGCGACGACCGAGGACCTGGACCTCGTCCGCGGACTGGTCGGCCCGGGTGTCACGGTCGTCGAGGCGGAGCTGGACGACGCGTGGATGCGCGACATCGGTCCGACCTTCGTGGTCGGTGCCGACGGCGCCCTGGGCGCGGTCGACTGGGTGTTCAACGGCTGGGGCGCACAGTCCTGGGCGACCTGGGACAAGGACGCGAAGATCGGTGGGCTCGTCGGCGAGCTCGCCGGCGCCGCGGTCGTCCCGTCGACGATCGTCAACGAGGGCGGCGGCATCCACGTCGACGGTGCCGGATCGGTGCTGCTCACCGAGACGGTGCAGCTCGACCCGGGCCGCAACCCGAACGCCACCCGCGCCGACATCGAGGCCGAGATAGCCCGCTGCCTCGGCGCGACGAACGCGATCTGGCTGCCGCGCGGTCTGACCCGCGACTACGACGAGTTCGGCACCCGCGGCCACGTCGACATCGTCGCGACCTTCGTCGCTCCGGGCCGCGTCCTGGTGCACGACCAGGAGAACCCCGACCACCCCGACCACGAGGTCAGCCGCGAGATCATCGCGCTGCTCGAGGCGAGCGTGGACGCCCAGGGGCGCCCGCTCGAGGTCGTGCGCATCCCGGCGCCGGCCACCCTCACCGACGACGAGGGCCCGGTCGACTTCAGCTACGTGAACCACCTCGTGGTCAACGGCGGAGTGGTCGCGTGCACCTTCGACGACCCGCACGACGAGCGGGCGCTCGCGGTGCTGCGCGAGGTCTACCCCGGCCGCGAGGTCGTCGGTGTCGACGCCCGCGAGATCTTCGCCCGCGGCGGCGGCATCCACTGCATCACCCAGCAGCAGCCGAGCGTCCCGAGCTGATCCGGTCGCGCCGACTCCCGTCCGGACCGACCGG
Organism: Yimella sp.; assembly: GCA_030150425.1. Taxonomy (GTDB): domain Bacteria; phylum Actinomycetota; class Actinomycetes; order Actinomycetales; family Dermatophilaceae; genus Yimella. Next base: position 2,415 of record JASLFY010000251.1, read on the forward strand.
GTTGTCGGTGCTGCGTGAAAGGCTGTGCCGACGATGAGCAGCGACGTCCTCGACCGGTTCTCCCCCGCCACGCGTACGTGGTTCGAGGGGACGTTCCGCGAGCCCACCGCGGCCCAGGCGGGAGCGTGGGACGCGATCAGTTCCAGGCAACACACGGTCGTCGTCGCGCCGACCGGATCGGGCAAGACCCTGTCCGCTTTCCTCTGGGCGCTGGACCGCGTCGCCGCGGCGGGAGTTCCGGAGGATCCGCTGCAGCGGTGCCGGGTGCTCTACGTCTCGCCGATGAAGGCGCTCGCGGTCGACGTCGAACGCAACCTGCGAGCGCCGCTGGTCGGCATCAAGCACGCGGCGACCCGGCTCGGTCTGCCCGAGCCCGACATCACCGTCGCGGTCCGTTCCGGCGACACCGCCGCGGCCGATCGGCGTACGTTCGCGCGGCGTCCTGCCGACGTCCTGATCACGACCCCGGAGTCGCTCTTCTTGCTGCTCACCTCGGCCGCCCGGGAGGCGCTGAGCGGCGTGGAGACGGTGATCGTCGACGAGGTCCACGCGGTGGCCGGCACCAAACGCGGCGCCCACCTCGCGCTCTCCCTCGACCGCCTCGACGCCCTCCTGCCGCAACCCGCGCAACGGGTGGGACTCTCGGCGACCGTACGCCCGGTCGAGGAGGTCGGTCGCTACCTCACCGGCGGTCGGCCGGCCACGATCGTCCAGCCCGAGTCCACCAAGCAGTGGCAGCTCGACGTGGTCGTTCCGGTGCCCGACCTGGCCGACCTCGGGTCGGCGCCGGGCGGGTCGTACGACGGACCTGACCCGGGGGACGACCCGGCCCGCGCTGCGAGCATCTGGCCCCACGTCGAGGAGCGGATCGTCGACCTAGTCGCCGACCACCGCTCGACGCTGATCTTCGCCAACTCCCGCCGCCTGGCCGAGCGGCTGACCGCCCGGTTGAACGAGATCTGGGCTGATCGAACCGACACAGATGCGGCCGTGGTCGGCGACCGCCCACCGGCCGAGGTGATGGCGCAGGCGGGTGCGGCGCGCGGAGCTCCGGCGGTGCTCGCGCGCGCCCACCACGGCTCGGTCAGCAAGGAGCAGCGCGGCGAGATCGAGGACGCGCTGAAGGCGGGGCGACTGCCGGCCGTCGTCGCCACCTCGTCGCTGGAACTGGGTATCGACATGGGCGCGGTCGACCTGGTCATCCAGGTCGAGTCGCCACCGAGCGTGGCCAGCGGCCTGCAGCGGGTGGGCCGCGCAGGCCACCAGGTCGGTGCGGTGTCCCACGGCGTCCTGTTCCCGAAGTACCGCGGCGACCTCGTCCAGACCGCGGTGGTCGTCGAAGGCATGCGGGCCGGCACCATCGAGCAGCTGCGCATCCCGGCCAACCCGCTCGACGTGCTGGCCCAGCACATCGTGGCGATGGTCGCGATGGACGACTGGCCGCTGGACGAACTCGAGTCGCTGGTCCGCCGGTCGGCGTCCTTCGCCGGCCTGCCACGCTCGGCGCTCGAGGCGGTGCTCGACATGCTCGCCGGCCGCTACCCCAGCACCGACTTCAGCGAGCTGCGACCGCGGATCGTCTGGGACCGCGTGGCTGATGTCCTGTCCCCCCGGCGCGGCGCCCAACACCTCGCGGTGATCAGCGGCGGCACCATCCCCGACCGCGGTCTGTACGGCGTCTTCCTCGCCGGTGGCGAGGGTCCGGGTCGCCGGGTCGGCGAACTCGACGAGGAGATGGTCTACGAGTCGCGGGTCGGCGACGTGTTCACCCTCGGCACCACCAGCTGGCGGATCGAGGACATCACCCACGACCAGGTCCTGGTGACGCCCGCGCCGGGCCAACCGGGCCGACTGCCCTTCTGGCGCGGCGACAGTCTGGGCCGCCCGGCCGAACTGGGGGCCGCGGTCGGCCGGTTCGTCCGCGAGGTAGGCGCCCTCGACGACACCGGTGCGCGCGAGCGCGTCTCCCGCGCCGGCCTCGACGAGTGGGCCACCGACAACCTGCTGGCCTACGTGCGCGAGCAGCAGGAGGCCACCGGAAAGCTGCCCAGCGACCGCACGATCGTCATCGAGCGCTTCCGCGACGAGCTCGGCGACTGGCGGGTGGTGCTGCACTCGCCGTACGGCGCACCGGTCCACGCGCCCTGGGCGCTGGCGGTCGCCGCTCGGATGCGGGAGCGCTTCGGCCTCGAGGTGCAGGCGATGCACGCCGACGACGGCATCGTGCTGCGATTACTCGACATCGACGTCGACGACGGATCGCTGCCCGACGACCTGACCGAATTGTTCCTGCTCGATCCGGACGAGGTCGCCGCGACCGTCACCGAGGAGATCGGCGGCTCGGCGCTGTTCGCCAGTCGGTTCCGCGAATGCGCCGCCCGGGCGTTGTTGCTGCCGCGGCGCAGTCCCGGACGTCGCCAGGCCCTGTGGCAGCAGCGCCAGCGGGCCGCACAACTGCTGGAGGTGGCCAGCCGCTACCCCTCGTTCCCGATCGTCCTCGAGGCGGTCCGCGAGTGCGTGCAGGACGTCTTCGACGTTCCCGGGCTGGCGACGCTGATGCGTGACATCGAGGCGCGCCGGGTGCAGGTGGTCGGCGTCGACACGGCCACCCCGTCGCCGTTCGCGAAGAGCCTGATGTTCGGCTACATCGCCCAGTTCCTGTACGAGGGCGACTCGCCGCTGGCGGAGCGC
>JASLFY010000276.1 GCA_030150425.1 Yimella sp.
CTCGGTCTCGACGAGCCGGAAGTTGTCCGGGGTGGGCTCGCCCTGCGGGCGGGAGGCGAGGTGGATCTCACGGGCGACAGTCATGCGGTCCACCGTACGACCCCGCCTCGAGGTGACTGGTCCGCGGTGAGGTGACTGCCCCTGAGGAGTCACCTCACCGCGAGGGAGTCGCCTCGGCGGCGCCTGATCAGAACGCGTAGTCGACGACCACCGGCGCGTGGTCGCTGATCCGCTCGTCGCGGGAGGGCTCGCGATCCACCCAGGCCCGGGTCGCGGCGCGGGCCAGCGTCGGGGTGGCGAGGTGGTGGTCGATCCGCCAGCCGACGTTCTTCTCGAACGACTGCCCCATCCAGGACCACCACGAGTACGGCCCGTCGACCTCGCCGTGGTGGGAGCGGAAGACGTCGACGAGGGTGCGCGGCGACAGCTGGCCGTCGATCCACTCGCGCTCCTGCGGCAGGAAGCCCTCCATCTGGTGGGCGCGGCGCCAGTTGGTGACGTCCCACCGGGTGGGCGCGATGTTCAGGTCGCCGAGCAGCAGGAACTCCCGCCCGGCCGCCAGCGCCGTACGCCGGGAGCGTTGCAGCTGCCGCCCGAACGCGTCGAGGAAACGCATCTTGCGCTCGAACTTCGCCCCGCCGTCGGGCTCCTCGCGCATCCGGCCCGGCTTCTGCAGCTCGGCCGGCAGGCCGCCCTTCGGCAGGTAGAGCGAGGCGACGGTGAGCGGCGCGTCGGCCAGGTCGACCTCGACGTAGCGCCCCTCGTGGGCGAACTCGCGGATCCCGCGGGCGAGCGTGATCTCCTGTGCGGCAACCGATTCCGAGCGGTCGGCGCTGATCATCCGTACGTGTCCGCTCCAGGTGCGGACCGCCGCCGGGGCCGTACGGGTCAACACGGCTACTCCGTTGCGGCCCTTGAGGCCGCCCTCGTCGTACGCCGCGACGTAGCCGCCGAAGACGCCCTCGGGGATCGCGTCGTGCGGCGCCCGGACCTCCTGCAGGGCGACGACGTCGGGGTCGCTCGTGGCCAGCCACGATTCGAAGCCGCGCCGCTGGGCGGCGCGAATCCCGTTGACGTTGTACGTCGCAATGCGCATGGTGCTCCTGCTCGGTGGTGCTCGACGGCGTTTCGGGACAGCGTGTCAGGCGCGGGTCCGCTCGCGTCCGGCACCCTGCCACTGCGACGATGCGTGCATGGACACCCCCGATCTCGACGACGCCCAGCGGGCGGCGGACCGGGCCGGCGACCACCCGGTGGTGCGCCACGGCGCCCGGGCCGGCTACGCCGCAACCGGCCTGCTGCACCTGCTGGTCGGCTACCTCGCGATCCGCATCGGGTTGCACTCCGGCGGCGGATCCGCCGACCAGTCCGGCGCGTTCAGCACGATCGCCAAGGCGCCCGGCGGAACCCTCGTCCTCTGGGTCTGTGCCGCGGCTTTCGCGCTGTTGGCGCTCTGGCAGTTGACCCAGGCGGCGTCCCGGTTCGGCGAGCGGCTCGATCGACTGAAGTCGGTCGCGACGGCGGTCGTCTACGTCGCGATCGCCTGGGCCTCGGCCAAGTTCGCCCTCGGCTCCGGCCGGTCCAGTTCGGGCCAGTCCGAGGACTTCACCGCTTCGCTGTTGCACCACACCGGCGGCCGCATTGTGGTCGTGCTGATCGGCCTGATCGTGATCGGTGTCGGCGGCTACCACTGCTACAAGGGCGTGACGCGCCACTTCCTCGAGGACCTCGCCGAACACCCGCCGGCCACGGTGGTCTGGGCGGGCGTCGCGGGCTACGCGCTCAAGGGCATCGCGCTGCTGATCGTCGGATTCCTGTTCTGCGTCGCCGGTTTCCGCAGCCAGGCGAGCAAGGCCGGCGGGCTCGACGAAGCGTTGAAGAGTCTGCAGGGGCAGCCACTGGGCAGCGCATTGTTGCTCGTCGTGGGTATCGGCATCGGGCTGTACGGCGTCTACTCCGTCGCGAAGGCGCGCTACGCCCGCGTCTGATCCGGCCGCCGTCGGGGAGGCGCCCACGCGGGCGCCGCGGCCAGCACGACCGCCGCGCCCAGGAGGACACCCCCGATGACGTCGGTCGGGAAGTGGACGCCCAGGAACACCCGGTCCAGGCAGGTGAGCGCGATCAGCACGGCTGCGATCGCGCGGCCCCGGGCGTACGCCGACACCACGGTGAGCGCCGCGACCGTCATGTTCATCGCGTGGCCGGACGGGAACGACCAGCCGCTCAGGTGATCGAGCGCGTGCAGCGGGCGGGGGCGGGCGACCAGCGGCTTCGCGGCGGTGGCGACGAGCCAGCCGATCGCCATGACCAGCAACGGTTTCCATGCCGTCCACCGCAGCTTCGCGACGACCAGCAGGGCCGCGACGAGGTAGCAGTGCGACGGCAGGGCGAGCCAGGCCCAGCCGTCGAGGACGCGGTGCAGGGGCTCGATCGCGCGGGTCGGTCGGGTGGCTTGGTCGACCAGCCACTGGTCCGCCCGCTGGACCACCGACCACCGGGTGGCGAGGGCGAGCAGCACGGTGGCGACGACCAGGACGAGCGCGGCGCTTGAGGGCGTACGGAGTCTGCTCACCCGCCCGTTCTACCCCCTGTGGGTCCGTCCGTCGTCGGTGGTCGGCCGATCCTTCCCGGGTTCCCGTTCAGCCCGGCCGGCGCACCTCGCGGGTGGACCCGTCGAGGCGGCGGGTCCAGCCGCGGCCGTCGAGGTGTTCCAGCAGTGGGATGACGACCCGGCGGGTGGTGTCCAGCGCCCGCTTGGCCTCCGCGGCGGTGAACGGCTGGTCCAACCGGGCCAGTTCGCGCATCGCTCGCGCTGGGGCGTCCGGTCGCAGGAACACCTGGTCGCCGAGGTCGATGAGGCGGCCCAACCGCACCGCGGCGGCCAGCTCCCGCTGGCCGAGCCCG
>JASLFY010000313.1 GCA_030150425.1 Yimella sp.
CACGACGTCTTCTTCGCGGTCGTCGGTGGGCTGAGCCTGCTCGCCGCCCTCGCCGCGGTCACCAGCAAGCGGATCCTGCACGCCGCGGTCTGGTTGGTGGCCTGCCTCGGGCTGGTCGCCGGCTGCTACCTGGTGCTGGCCGCCGAGTTCGTGGCGCTGGTGCAACTCGTGGTCTACGTCGGCGCCGTCGTCGTGCTCGTCCTGTTCGCGCTGATGCTGACCCGCGCACCGCTGGGTCGCACCACCGACCACGACACCTCGCTGCCGCAGCGGGCGATGGCGTTCGTCGTCTCGGCGGCGACCGCCGCGCTGCTCGCCGGGGTGCTGATCGGCGCCTTCGGCACCCAACGCGTACGACTGCGGCCCGGCACCACCGACGACCTCGCCACCCAGATCTTCGCCACCTGGTCGTGGCCCTTCGAACTGCTCTCGCTGCTGCTGCTGATCGCGCTCGTCACCGCGGTCGCGATGTCCCGGCTGCGGTACCGCGCGGACCCGCCGGTCGACCGGGAGGTCGACGCGTGATCCACCTCTGGCTCCCGCTGGCGCTGTCCGCCGGGCTGTTCGGCATCGGGATGTACGGCGTCCTCGCCCGCCGCAACGCGGTGCTGGTCGTTGTCGGTGTCGAACTGATGCTGGCCGCGGCGGGCGTGCTGCTGGTCGCCGTCGGTGCGGCGACGCCGGACACGTACATGGTCGGGCAGACGCTGACGATCTTCCTGATCACCATCGCGGCCGCGGAGATCGCCGTCGCGCTGGGCGCGGTGGTTCTGGCGTACCGGGCGCGCGGGAACGTCGACGTGTCCGCGGTGTCGGAGGACGACCGGTGAACCGCTTCGACGCCCACTCCTTCGCGCTCGACCTGCCGCTGCAGCCGAGCCACCTGCTGATCGGGTTGCCCGCCCTCGGCGCCCTGCTGATCGTGCTGCTGGTGCGCCGGTCGAACACGGCCGCGAGCGTGTTCGCGGTGCTCGGCGGACTGCTCGGCGTCGTCGCCGCCTGCTGGCTGACCCTGCAGACCGCCCGCGGCGGGCTGCGCGCCGACGTCGCGACGATCGGGGCGTTGCCCGGCGACGCGACGCTGCGGATCACGCTGCGCCTGGCGGTCACCGAGATCGCGGTGTTGGTCGCCCTCGCGGTCGCCCTGGTCTCCCTGGTGGTCCAGATCTTCGCCCGGTGGTACCTCTACAACGACCCGCGGTACCCCTCCTTCGCCGCCACCGTCGGGCTGTTCACCGCCGCGATGCAGCTGGTGGTGCTGTCCGACGATCTGCTGCTCACCCTGGTCGGCTGGGAACTGATGGGGTGGTGCTCCTACCTGCTGATCGGCCACGAGTCCGAACGCGGCAAGGCACGCCGCGCCGCGCAGAAGGCGTTCCTGGTGACCCGCCTCGCCGACGCCCCGCTGGTGGTCGGTTTCGTGGTGCTCGCCGCCACTGCCCACACCACCCGGATCAGCGACCTGCTGACGTTCTGGACCGCGCGTCCCACCCACTCCCTGGTGCTCGCCCTCTGCTGTGTCGTCTGCGGGGTGGCCGGCAAGTCGGCGCTGGTGCCCTTCCAGGACTGGCTGCCCGACGCGATGGAGGGCCCGACCCCGGCCTCCGCGCTCATCCACGCCGCCACCATGGTCGCCGCCGGCACCTACCTCGTCGCCCAACTGCACCCGCTGTTCGTGGTCACCGCCTTCCCGGCGCAGCTGCTCGCGGTGCTCGCCGGCATCACCACGGTCGTCGCCGCACTGACCGCATTCCTGCAGCACGACCTGAAGAAGCTGCTCGCGTGGTCCACCGTGTCGCAGATGGGCCTGATGCTCACCGCGCTCGCCGGGCTGCCGCGCGACGCCCGCCCCGACGTCGTCATCACCCACCTGCTGGCCCACGCCGGCTTCAAGGCGTTGCTGTTCCTGATGGTCGGGTGGCTGGCCGTGCTGGTCGGCGGCACCATCGTCGAGCGGATGTCCGGCGCCCTGGAGACCCACCGGGGGACCCGCCGCTACGTCGGGATCGGCCTGCTCGCCCTGGCCGGCGTGCCGCCGCTGTTCGGCTTCGTCTCCAAGGACCTGCTGATCGACGAGGTGCTGCGCGGCGCCGCCGACGGCCGGTTCGCCTCCTACGTCGCGACCGCCGCGTTGCTGGCGGTCGTCCCGCTCACCGCCGCGTACGCGATGCGCGCCTGGTTGGTGCTCACCCACCGCACCGTCCTGCAGCGCCACCAGGAGATGGACCTGATCGAGGACTCCCACACCGTCGAGGACGTGCACCTGCTGGACATGCTCGAGCAGACCGAACAGGTCGACGAGCACGGTCGACCGATCGACGTGGAACCGGAACCGGAGTTCGAACCCGACGACGTCGCGGTGCCGCGACCGCCGTACGGCGCCCGGCTCGGGCTCGGACTGCTCGCCCTGGCGAGCGTCGTCGGGGGACTGCTGGTGCTGACGCCCTGGCTGCACGTCGACTACCGCCACGCCAACCTGTGGATCATCGGGTCCGGCCTGCTGGCGATGACCGCCGCCGCGGTGCTGGTGCGCTGGCTCTCGGTCGGCACCACCTTCGGCGACCCGGCGGCCCGGCTGCCGCAGTCACTGCGCCTGTTCGCCTCACGCGGCGGCGACGTCGACCGGGTCTACACCGCCATCGTCGCCCGACCGGTCGAGGCGCTCGCCCGGCTCGCCGCGGCGGCCGACGCCGCCCTGGAGCGCGGCGTACGGACCCTGCCGGAGGTGGCCGGTCGGGTCGCCGCCACCGGAACCCGGCTGCAGAACGGCGCGCCGTCCCGCGGCGCCCTGGCGGTCGCCGCCGGCGTCATGCTGCTCGGCCTGCTGGGGGTGACGCTGTGGTGACCCTCGCCGTCCCGCTGCTGCCGTTGCTGGTCGGCTTCCTGCTGATCGCCGCCGGCCGGTTGCCGCGCGCGCTGCCGTGGACCGCGTCCTTCGCGGTCGCCCTCGTCGCGCTGCTCGGCACCGCCGGTCTGCTCGGTCGGGCGTTGTCTCACCCGGAGGCGTACGACCACTCGTGGGTGCCGTCGCTCGGGCTCCGGTTGTCCGTCGGCAGCGACCGGATCTCCGCGCCGTTGCTGGTGCTGACCGTCGCCATCGGCCTGCTCGCCGTCCTGCACTCCTGGATCGAGCGGCCCCGCGGCTCGGCCGGTACCTACCTCGGCTGCCTCCTGGTCGTCGTCGGCGGTGCGCTGCTGACCTTCCTCGCCCGCGACGCGGTCCTGTTCTTCATCGCCTTCGAGATCGTGCTGGTGCCGATGTGGGTGCTGATCAGCGTCTTCGGAGACCACCACGACCCGGCGGCCACCCGCCGCGCCGGACTCACCTTCGTGCTCTACACCGTCGCCGGCTCGATGCTGATGCTCGCCGGGATCCTGGCGGTCAAGCACCTCAGCGGCACCGCCGACCTGGCCGCCTGGGGGCGCGGGCTCCCGATCGCCCACCACACCCAGACCGTGGTCGCGGCCCTGCTGCTGATCGGTCTGGCCGTGAAGGTGCCGCTCTGGCCGCTGCACAGCTGGCTGCCCGGAGCCCACACCGCCGCCCCGACGGGCGGCTCGATGCTGCTCGCCGCGGTGCTGCTGAAGATGGGCACGTACGGCGTCATCCGCCTCGTCGTCGCCCCGCTGCACGACGGCTTCCGCGCCCTCGCTCCGGTGATCGGCGTGCTGGCCGTCATCGGCATCCTGTGGGCCGGGCTGGTCTGCCTGGCCGAGACCGGGCTGAAGCGGATCATCGCGTTCTCGTCGGTCGCCCACATGGGCGTCGTGATGCTCGGCCTCGCATCGGGCAGCGCGGTCGGTCTGCGGGCCGCCCTGTTCGGCAACCTGTCCCACGGCCTGATCTCGGCGCTGCTGTTCGTCGTCGCCGGCGGGCTCAAGCGCCGCTGGGACGGTGACGACATCGAGGAGATCCGCGAGCCGGTCCGCGACATCAGCCCGCGCCTCGGCTTCGCGCTGATCCTCGGCCTCGCCGCCTCCCTCGGGCTGCCGGCGCTCGCCGGCTTCTGGCCGGAGATCCTCACCCTGTTCGGTGCCTGGGGCAGCCCGACCCACCAGCGGTACTTCCACGTGCTGGCGGTCCTCGCCGCGCTCGGCGCGGTGCTCGGTGCGGCGTACTGCCTGCGGATCGCGCGCGCGGTCTGGGCCGGACAGCCCGACCGCCCCGAACCAGTACGCGTCACCCCGGCGCCGTGGAGCGACGCGATCGGCGTCGAGCTCGTCGTCCTCGGGGTGCTGATGGCGGGGGTCGTGGTGCTCGGCCTGTGGCCGACCGGCCTGCTGGACTACCTCGAGCCCGCGGTGCGCACCATCGCCGGAGGTGGCCGATGAACATCCACGTCCACTGGGCGCCGCTGCTGCCGGTGATCGTTCCCGCCCTCGCCGCCGTCGTCGTGCTGGTCGTCGACGCCGTCGCGCCGCGCCGCCGTGCGCCGCACTGGGTCGTCGCGGTCGCCGCCCTCGTCGGGGCGCTGGCGGCCTGCGTCCCCGCGCTCACCAAGACCGGCGAGACCACCTCGCTGTGCGTGCCGAGCGGCACCTGCTTCTACGTCGTCGACGCCGTCGGCGCCGGGTTGCAGGCCACCGCCCTGGGGGCCGCCCTGGTCGTCGCCCTCCTCGCCGCCCCCGTACGAACCCCGCGCACCCTCAGCGCGGTGCAGGCGTCCGCCCTGTTGACCGTCGCCGCCGGAGCGGCGGGTGTCGTCGCCGCCCACGACCTCGCGTCCTGGCTGGTCCTGCTGGAGCTGGCGACGTTGCCGACGGTGGCGCTCGCCGCCTTCCACACCCACCGCCGGGCGGCAGACGGCGCGTTGAACCTGCTGGTCACCTCGCTGCTGTCGTTCGCGGTCACCGCGATGGGTGTCGCCCTCTGGTTCGCCGCGACCGGAGCCTCGACCTTCGACGCCGGCACCGTCCTCGGCGCGGACGGCGACCCGCAGCTGCGTCGGGTGCTGGCCGTCGCGGTCCTGCTGATCGTGGCCGGCGTCGGTTTCAAGCTGTCGCTCGTGCCCTTCCACGCCTGGACGCCGCAGACGTACGCGCGCTCCTCGATCCCCGTCACCGCGCTGCTGGCCACGGTCTCCAAGGTGGCCGCTCTCGGCGCACTGCTGGTGGTCGCCCGAGCGGTCGTCGGCGCCGGTGACATCGTCGCCTTCGGTCTGGTCGCGGCGGTGACGATGACGCTCGGCAACGTGATGGCGCTGCGTGAGAACGACACGCTGCGCTTCCTCGGCTGGTCCGCGGTCGCGCAGGGCGGCTGGATCGTCCTGCCGCTCGCGGCCGACACCGGCACGGCGATCCACGCCGCCGCCGGCTACACCGTGCTCTACGTCATCGGTACCCTCGCGATCTTCGCGGCGCTCACCGCTGCCGCCCACGCGCTGGGCCGCTCCGCGGTGACGACGTACGACCGGATGCTCGGCTTCGGCCGGCGGCGCATCCTGCAGGGCGCCTGCCTCGCGCTCGGCCTGCTGACCCTCGCCGGACTTCCGCCGGCGATCAGTGGTGTGGTCGCGAAGGTGCTGGCGCTGACGCCGGTCACCGACTCCCGGCAGTGGTGGCTCGCCGTCGTCGCGGCGCTGAACGCGATGCTCGGCGTGGCGGTCTACCTGCGCTGGATCCGGCAGATCTACCGCACCCCGGTCGAAACGCCGGTCGAGAAGAGCACCACAGACCTGCCGACGGGTCGGCAGCGCACCCAGCGCCTGCACCTCGCCGTGGTCGCGGTCGGCACTCTCGCGCTCGTCGTGGTCAGCGTCGACCCGCAGCTGGTGCTCGCGCTGCTCGACTGAGATGTACCGATCGGTCGGCCCTAGACTCCCGCACGTGCATCTGTTCGACGAGAAGACCCAGGCCCTCAGTGACGCCATCGCGGCGTACGCGACCGAGCGGCTCGCCCTCGACCCGGTCCCGCTGGACCGCACCGCGACCCCGGCCGAACTGACCGAACTCGTCGGGCAGACGATCACCGCGGAGGGCCTCGGCGGCCTGCCCGCGCTGGAGCTGTTCACCGAGAAGCTCGCGGTCAACTGTCTGTCGATCGACCACCCGCGCTACCTCTCGTTCATCCCGTGCGCCCCGACCCGCGAGGCCGCGATGTTCGACTTGGTCGTCGGTGCGTCGTCGATCTACGGCGGGTCGTGGCTGGAGGGGTCCGGCGCCGTGTACGCCGAGAACCAGGCGCTGGCGTGGATCGCCGGCCTCGTCGGCCTGCCGGAGGGCAGCGGCGGCTCGTTCGTGCAGGGCGGCACCATCGGCAACCTGTCCGCGCTGGTGACCGCGCGCGAGACCGTCCGTGCGACGACTGGCGCCCGGCCGTACCGGATCGCCGCGACGGTCGGCTCGCATTCCTCGATCGCGACCGCGTGCAAGGTGATGGACGCCGAACTGGTGCAGGTGCCGGTCGACGACTGGCGCCTGACCGGCGAGAACCTGCGCGCCGCCCTCCTTGAGCACGGGCCGGAGACCTTCTTCGCCGTCGTCGCGACGGCCGGCACCACCAACTTCGGCATCGTCGACGACATCGCCTCGGTCGCCGACGTCTGCGAGGAGTTCGGCATCTGGCTGCACGTCGACGGCGCGTACGGCGGTGCCGGCCTCGCGGCCCCGAGCATCCGCTCCCGGTACGCCGGCATCGAGCGCTGCAACTCGTTCATCGTCGACCCGCACAAGTGGCTGTTCGCGCCCTTCGACTGCTGCGCCCTGCTCTACCGCGACCCCGTGCAGGGTCGCGCGGCGCACACCCAGCACGCCTCGTACCTCGACGTGTTGACGGAGTCCTCGGACTGGAACCCCTCGGACTTCTCGGTGGGCCTGACCCGTCGCGCCCGGGGCCTGCCGTTCTGGTTCTCGCTCGCGGTCAACGGCACCGACGCCTACACCGAGGCGGTCGAGCACACCCTCGCCGTGGCCCGGTTCGCCGAGGCTGAGATCCGCCGCCGGCCGTCCCTGGAACTGGTCCGCGAGGGCGAACTCAGCGTGGTCGTGTTCCGCCGGCTGGGCTGGACGCCGGCCGACTACCAGCGATGGTCGGACGAGCTGCTGGCCCGCGAGGAGGGCTTCGTCGTGCCGACCTCCCACCAGGGGGAGACCCTGGCGCGCTTCGCGATCGTCAACCCGCGCACCAGCGAGGACGACATCGTCGCCATCCTCGACTCGATGGCCTGAGGCCGGAGGAGGCACGCGATGGCGGACAGCAGCGGAGTCGTCTTCCCGGTCAGCAACACCGACCGGATGAACGGTGGTGCCGAGGGGGCGGACCAGCGCCGCAGCTCGGCTGCGTTCGGACGCGGGGTGGTCGCCGAGGCGCTCGCCGTCGCCGACGAGATCGGCGCCGAGGCGGTGCTGCGCGACACCGGCTGGCGCCGGGACTACCACCGCCACTTCCGCCGTCTCGTCGAGGTGACCGCCACCGACCCGTCGGTCGCGGTCGACGTCGCCCGCGCCGGACTGGCCGCGGTCGGCGACCGGATGCGCTGGCTGCCCGCCGACGCCCGCCACGACGTCGACCTCTCCGCCGCCTTCGAGCGGTCGTCGCAGGAGCCGCTGGAGCTCGTACGGGTCGAGGGCCAGGGCGCTCGCGAGGAGCAGCTGACGCTGCCCAACCGCGGGTCCCGGTTGGCCGGCGCCGACCTGCTCGCCCGCCTCGACCGCTGGGTCGCCGACGGTGTCGTGGAGCCGGGCGTCCGCAGCGCGGTGGCCGCGGTCCTCGACAACCCGGACTGGCTCGACCTGCGCGGCCACACCGTCGCGGTGCTCGGAGCGGGCGCCGAGATGGGCCCGCTGCGTTCGCTGCTGCGGTGGGGCGCCGACGTCGTCGCCGTCGACCTGCCGCGCCCGGGCCTCTGGCAGGGCGTGCTCGACCTGGTGCCGCCGACCGCGGGTGCGCTGCTCGTGCCGGCCGCAGCGGGGGAGGGCGACTTGGCCGACCGGGCCGGCGCCGACCTGCTGCACGACCTCGGCCGGGTGGCGCAGCTGCTCGAGTCGATCGACGGCCCGCTGGTGCTGGGCAACTACGTGTACGCCGACGGCGGCACCAACCTGCGCCTGTCCGCCGCCACCGACGCGCTCGCGACTCGGTTGCTGGAGCGCCGCGACGACGTCGCTCTCGCCTACCTCGCGACCCCGACCGACACCTTCGTGGTGCCGGCCGAGGCGGTCGCCGCCGCGAACGCCGGCCTCGACTCCGCCTTCCTGCGCCGCTCGCGCGGCCCGCTGCGTGCGCTGTCGCGCGGCAAGCTGCTGCAGCGCCAGTACCCGCCGGTCGAGGGCCCCGGGATCAGCGACAGCGTGGTGGTCCAGCAGGGACCGAACTACCTGCTGGCCAAGCGGATCCACCGCTGGCGGGCCACCGCCGCGGCGGCCGACGGGCGCCTGGTGTCGATGAACATCGCCCCGCCGACGCGTACGAGGTCGGTCACCAAGAACCGCGCCCTCGCGGCGGCGTACGCCGGTGCCCACCGGTTCGGGATCGAGGTCTTCGACCCCTCCACCGCCAACACCCTGATGGCCGCGTTGCTGGTCCACGACCTCAACACCGGCGGCTACGCCGCACACGGCGACGCTCTCGCGGGGGAGGCGGCCGGCGCCGCCCACGGCGGCCTGTGGCGGACGGCGTACGACCCCCGTTCCGCCCTCGGCATCGCGGCGCTGCTCGGGGTGGCGGCGACCTTCTGAGTCACCTCGGGTCACAGCTTTCACATTCGTCACGCGACACGCACGGCAAATGACAACCGTGTCATTCACCTCGTAGTATCGGCGACGCGTCACCTCGCGGTGCGCACCGAGCGTCCGGACGACCCTGGAGGAACGAGGAACCATGAGCGCCGCAGAGCAGCAGTCCGCGCCGTCGACGTCCGACGCGCTCTCCGAGCGTGACCTGCGGATCCTGGAGCTCGAGCGCAACTGGTTCAAGATGGCCGGCTCCAAGGAGGACGCCATCCGCGAGCAGCTCGGGATGAGCTCGACCACCTACTACCAGGCGCTGAACGCCCTCATCGACACGGAGGCGGCGCTGGCCCACGACGCGCTGCTGGTGAAGCGGCTGCGTCGGTTGCGGGCCGGCCGGATGCGTCAGCGCAATGCGCGCCGCCTCGGCTTCGAGAGCTGAGCGAACTCCTCAGACGCCGCCGGTGAGCAGCACGCCACCGTCGACGGTCAACGTCTGACCGGTCATCCAGTCCGCGTCCTCGGACGCCAGGAAGGCCACCACCGAACCGATGTCGTCCGGCTCGCCGAGCCGCTTGAGCGGGTACGCCGCGGCGACCTTCTCCTCCCGGCCCTCGTAGAGCGCCTCGGCGAACTTCGTCTTCACCACGGCCGGCGCCACCGAGTTCACCCGGACGTCCGGGCCCAGTTCCACGGCGAGCTCCTCGGTCAGGTGGATGACCGCGGCCTTGCTGACGCCGTACATCGCGATGCCGGGGGCGGGGCGCAGCCCGGCCACCGAGGCGACGTTGACGATCGAGCCGCCGTGGTCCTTCATCCAGGCGGCGTGGGCCAGCTTCACCCACTCCAGCGCGGAGATCACGTTGACCTCGAAGATCTTGCGCGAGGCCTCCGGTGCGACGTCGAGCAGCTTGCCGTAGACCGGGTTGATGCCGGTGTTGTTCACCAGCACGTCCAGGCTGCCGTGGGCCTCGATCGCGTGGCGTACGACCTCCTCGCGGTGTGCGGGGTCGTCGGCGCGGCCCGCGACGTACGACGCCCGGTCGCCGATCGCGGCGGCGGCCTCGCGCAACGCGTCCTCACCGCGGGCGGTGATGACGACGTTCGCGCCCTCCTGGGCGAGGCGTTGGGCGATGGCCAGTCCGATTCCGCGGCTGGCTCCGGTGACGACGGCGGTCTTCCCTGAAAGTCGATCCATACCCGCCATCATCACCCACCCGCAGGCGTTTGCACTCTCCGCCGGGGAGTGCCAATAATGGCGTTAGCACTCTCGATGGGAGAGTGACAGACAAGTGGTCGGACGACGAGGGTCGTGCGCGCGGGCGACGTAGGTCCGCGGCCGGTGCGATCCGTCCGTCGCGGGCGTCGGCCGGCCAACTCGCTACGCAATGTGTGGGAGGAACCACCACATGGCAAAGACCATCGCCTTCGATGAGGAGGCCCGCCGCGGTCTCGAGCGGGGCATGAACACCCTCGCCGACGCCGTCAAGGTCACCCTCGGCCCCAAGGGCCGCAACGTCGTCCTGGAGAAGAAGTGGGGCGCCCCCACGATCACCAACGACGGTGTCTCCATCGCCAAGGAGATCGAGCTCGAGGACCCGTACGAGAAGATCGGCGCGGAACTCGTCAAGGAAGTTGCCAAGAAGACCGACGACGTCGCGGGTGACGGCACCACCACCGCCACCGTCCTGGCCCATGCCATGGTCCGCGAGGGTCTGCGCAACGTTGCCGCGGGTGCGAACCCGATGGCGCTGAAGCGCGGCATCGAGGCCGCCGTGAAGGCCGTCTCCGAGACCCTGCTGAGCCACGCCAAGGACATCGAGACCAAGGAGCAGATCGCTGCCACGGCCTCCATCTCCGCCGCTGACCCGCAGATCGGCGAGCTGATCGCCGAGGCGATGGACAAGGTCGGCAAGGAAGGTGTCATCACCGTCGAGGAGAGCAACACCTTCGGTCTGGAGCTCGAGCTCACCGAGGGCATGCGCTTCGACAAGGGCTACATCTCCGGCTACTTCGTCACCGACACCGAGCGCATGGAGACGGTTCTCGACGACCCGTACATCCTGGTCGTCAACTCCAAGATCTCCTCGATCAAGGACCTCCTGCCGCTGCTGGAGAAGGTCATGCAGTCCGGCAAGCCGCTGGTCATCATCGCCGAGGACGTCGAGGGCGAGGCCCTGTCGACCCTGGTCGTGAACAAGCTCAAGGGCACCTTCCGCTCCGTCGCCGTCAAGGCTCCGGGCTTCGGTGACCGCCGCAAGGCCATGCTGGGCGACATCGCGATCCTGACCGGTGGTCAGGTCATCTCCGAGGAGGTCGGCCTCAAGCTGGAGACCACCGAGCTCGACATGCTCGGCAAGGCCCGCAAGGTCGTCGTCACCAAGGACGAGACCACCATCGTCGAGGGCACCGGCGACGCCGACCAGATCGCCGGTCGCGTGGCGCAGATCCGCGCCGAGATCGACAACTCGGACTCCGACTACGACCGCGAGAAGCTGCAGGAGCGCCTGGCCAAGCTGGCCGGCGGTGTTGCGGTCATCAAGGCCGGCGCGGCCACCGAGGTCGAGCTCAAGGAGCGCAAGCACCGCATCGAGGACGCCGTCCGCAACGCGAAGGCCGCCGTCGAGGAGGGCATCGTCGCCGGTGGTGGCGTGGCCCTGCTGCAGGCCAGCAAGGACGCCTTCGGCTCGCTCTCCCTGGAGGGTGACGAGGCGACCGGTGCGAACATCGTCAAGGTCGCTGCCGAGGCTCCGCTGAAGCAGATCGCCCTCAACGCCGGTCTCGAGCCGGGCGTCGTGGTCGAGAAGGTGCGCAACCTCACCCCGGGTGAGGGTCTGAACGCGGCCACCGGCGACTACGTCGACATGGTCGCCACCGGCATCATCGACCCGGCCAAGGTGACCCGCTCGGCGCTGCAGAACGCGGCGTCCATCGCGGCCCTGTTCCTCACCACCGAGGCCGTCATCGCCGACAAGCCGGAGAAGGCCGCCCCGGCCGCTCCGGGTGGCGACGAGATGGGCGGCATGGGCTTCTGAGTCCAGTCTTCCCGCTCTCGCGGTCGGAACCCCTCGGCGCTTCGGCGCCGGGGGGTTCCGCGCGTCTGCGCCTGGTACGCCGCCGGAAGCTACCCGTGGGTAATACAGTGGGCGGGGCCGCCCGTGCGGCCGCCCGGCGAATCGGACCAGGAGAGCGATGAACCAGCCAACCGACGTGACCTACCCCCACCTGCTGTCGCCGATCACGCTCGGCGGGGTGACGCTGCCGAACCGTGTGGTGATGGGGTCGATGCACACCGGCATGGAGGACCGCGCCAAGCACGCGCAGGAGTGGGCGGCGTACTTCGCCGAGCGGGCCCGCGGTGGCGTCGCGCTGATGATCACCGGCGGGACCGCCCCGAACCGGCAGGGTTGGCTGGTGCCCTTCGGGTCGTCGCTGGTGCGCAAGGGGCAGCTGTCGCACCACCGCACGGTGACCGACGCGGTCCACGAGGCGGGCGGGAGGATCGCGCTGCAGATCCTGCACGCCGGTCGCTACGGCTACCACCCGTTCAGCCGCTCGGCGACCACGACGAAGTCGCCGATCACCCCGTTCAAGGCCCACCGGCTCACCGGGTTCGAGGTCGAGCGCACCGTCCGGGACTTCGCGCGTACGGCCCGCCTGGCGAAGGCCGCCGGCTACGACGGCATCGAGATCATGGGCTCCGAGGGTTACCTGATCAACCAGTTCCTCGCGGCGCGCACCAACGACCGCACCGACAAGTGGGGCGGCAGCGCGAGCAACCGGATGCGCTTCCCGGAGGAGATCGTGCGCCGTAGCCGCGAGGCGGTCGGCGAGGACTTCCTGATCATCTACCGGCAGTCGCTGCTCGACCTGGTCGACGGCGGTCAGGACTGGGACGAGACCGTCGAGCTCGCCCAGCGCATCGAACGGGCCGGCGCCTCCCTCATCAACACCGGCATCGGCTGGCACGAAGCCCGGATCCCGACCATCGTCACGTCGGTGCCGCGGGCCGCGTTCGCCGGCGTCACCGCCGCGCTGAAGGCCGAGATCGGGCTGCCGGTCATGGCCTCGAACCGGATCAACGACCCGCAGGTCGCCGAGCAGATCCTGGACGCCGGCCAGGCCGACCTGATCTCGATGGCTCGCCCGCTGCTGGCCGACCCGGAGTTCGTGAACAAGGCACGCGACGGTCGCGCCGACGAGATCAACACCTGCATCGCCTGCAACCAGGCCTGCCTCGACCACACCTTCGAGAACAAGCGCGCCAGCTGCCTGGTCAACCCGCGCGCCGGTCGCGAGACCACGCTGAACCTGCTGCCGGTGCCCCCGCAGCGGCGGCAGCGGGTCGCGGTCGTCGGTGCCGGCCCGGCCGGTCTGGCCGCGGCGGTGTCGACCGCGGAGCGCGGCCACGAGGTGACCCTGTTCGAGGCGCGCGACGAGATCGGTGGCCAGTTCCGACTGGCCATGCAGGTGCCCGGCAAGGAGGAGTTCGCGCAGACGCTGCGTTACTACACCCGCCGGCTGGAGGTGCTCGGCGTGACGGTGCGGACCGGCACCCGGGCCACCGACGAGCAGCTGGCCGACTTCGACCACGTCGTGGTGGCGACCGGCGTCGAGCCGCGCCGTCCGGCGATCGAGGGCATCGACCACCCGAAGGTCGTGATGTACGACGAGCTGCTGCGCGGTGAGCGCACCGCCGGCACCAGCGTCGCGGTGATCGGGGCCGGCGGCATCGGCTTCGACGTCAGCGAGTTCCTGCTGCACGACGCCGGCGAGAGCCTCGAGCACTGGCAGCACCGCTGGGGCGTCACCGACCCGAAGCTCAACCGGGGCGGCCTGGGGGAGAAGGAGATCCAGGCCCCGCGCCGTGCGGTCTTCCTGCTGCAGCGCAAGCCGGCCCCGCTCGGCAAGGGGCTGGGCAAGACCACCGGTTGGGTGCACCGCCAGACGCTGAAGGACTCCCAGGTCACCATGCTCGGCGGGGTGTCGTACGACCGCGTCGACGACGACGGCCTGCACCTCACGCTCATCGACAAGGACGGCAACACCACCACCCGCACCCTCGACGTCGACACCGTGGTCGTCTGCGCCGGGCAGGAGTCGGTGCGCGACCTGGTCCGCACCGGCGACCCCCGACGCTCGGTCGTCGGGGGCGCCGATGTGGCCGCCGAGCTCGACGCGAAGCGGGCCATCCGCCAGGCCACCGAGGTGGCCGCGGCGCTCTGAACGGCCCGCCCGGGACGGCCGAGGTCGGTCAGGAGACGGTGAACGACGTCTTCACGCCGGCCTCGGTCGTGGAGTAGGCGGTGCTCGCCTTGCCCAGCGCGAGCCCGATCTCCTCGAGGGTGCCCTTCACCTTCTTCTGCGCGGTGGTCCAGTCGGTGTGCAGCTGGGTGTACTGACCGGCGGCGGCGCCGGTCCAGACGCCCTGCAGCGCCTCGAGCTTGCGCTGCATGGTGTCCATCGACGTCTGGATCTGGGTCGCGATGGTGCCGACGTCGGTCGCGTGACGCGAGATCGCGGCCGCGTCGACGGTGTACCTGCCGTCCATGGTGTTCATGGTGGTCCTCCCTGTGGTGCCCACCCCGGTGGCGGGCGATGCAGGGGACCGTACGCCGATCCGCGAGACCGCCCGGAAACTTATCCACAGGAGGTTCGAGGCGCCGCCGCGTAGGGTTTCGGACATGTCGACGAACACCGCTGCGGCCCGGGTCGCCGTACGAACGACCGGTCTGGTGAAGACCTACGGCACCGGCGACGCGCAGGTCGCCGCGCTGGCCGGGGTCGACCTCGACCTGCTCGCGGGGGAGTTCACCGCGGTGATGGGTCCGTCCGGATCAGGGAAGTCGACGTTCATGCACTGCGCCGCCGGGCTCGACACCCCCACCGCGGGGTCGGTGCGACTGGCCACCGACGGCGGCGAGATCGACATCGCGACGCTGGGCGACAAGGCCCTGACCGAGCTGCGCCGGGACCGGATCGGGTTCATCTTCCAGTCCTTCAACCTCGTCCCGACGCTGACCGCGCACGAGAACATCGTGCTGCCGCTGTCGATCGCCGGCCGCAGTCCGGACCAGCAGTGGTACGACACGGTCGTCGACGCGGTCGGGCTGCGCTCACGGCTGAAACACCGCCCGAACGAGTTGTCCGGCGGCCAGCAGCAACGTGTCGCGTGTGCCCGCGCCCTGATGAACCGGCCCGACGTCGTGTTCGCCGACGAGCCGACCGGCAACCTCGATTCCACCTCCAGCGCGGCCATGCTGCGGCTGCTGCGCCGCTGCGTCGACGACTTCGGGCAGACGATCGTGATGGTCTCCCACGACCCCGTCGCGGCCGCCTGGACCGACCGCGTCGTCTTCCTGTCCGACGGGGTGGTGGTCGACGAACTGCGTTCTCCCACGGCCGAATCGGTGCTGTCCCGGATGGCGGCGCTGGCGCCCGCGGTCGTCGCGGCGGACGACTGATGCTGCACGCCGCCTGGCGCTCGCTGCTGGCCCGCAAGGTCCGGCTGCTGATGTCGACCTTCGCGATCGTGCTCGGTGTCGCGTTCGTCGTCGGGTCGCTGACCTTCACCGATACCCTCGGGCGCGCCTTAACCGGCATCATGAACGGCACCATCGGCGACGTGATGGTCCGCCCGGCGGGCGCACAGACCGACAACAGCCGGCGTACGGTCCCTGCCGCGGCGTTGACCGCCGTCCGCAGCGTCCCCGGGGTCGCGGCGGCGAAGGGTGAGATCACGACGTACTCGGCGTTCGTGCTGGACCGCAACGGCAAGCCGATCGGCCCCGGCGGTGCACCCGCGATCGGCACCAACTTCTCGACGATCCGCGCGGCCCACGACAGCCCGGGACTCACGCTGACCGAGGGACGTGCGCCGCACGGCAAGGCAGAGATCACCCTCGACCCGCACACCGCGGCATCCGGCGGCTACCGGGTCGGCGACACGGTGTCGGTGCTCACCGGCGGGCCGCAACCGCGGGTCCGGGCGACGGTCGTCGGGTTGGCGAAGTTCTCCGGCGGCGGGATGATCGGCGCCACCCTGGTCACCTTCGACACACCCTCGGCGACCGCGCTCTTCCAGGGCGGCCGGGACGTCTACCAGTCGATCTGGGTGGAGGCGGATCCCGGTGTCTCCCAACAGGTTCTGCGCGATCGCATCGCGAAGGTGCTGCCCAGCGGCAGTGAGGCGGTCACCGGTGACGTCGCCGCGAAGGAGGCGGCCAGCGAGATCCAGCAGGGTCTGGGCTTCATCGACACCTTCCTGCTGGTGTTCGCCGGCATCGCGCTGGTCGTCGGCGCCTTCCTGATCGTCAACACCTTCTCCATGCTGGTCGCCCAGCGCAGCCGCGAACTCGCGCTGCTGCGCGCCCTCGGCGCCCGGCGTACGCAGATCACCGGCTCCGTCCTGTTCGAGGCGTTGGTCGTCGGTTTCGTCGGGTCCACCCTCGGCGTCGGTCTCGGGCTCCTGCTGGCGATCGGCATCAAAGCGGTGTTCGGCCGGCTCGGGCTCGACCTGTCCGGCACCCCACTGGTGTTCGCGCCGCAGACCGTCCTGCTCGGCTACGTCCTGGGCATCGTGATCACGGCCGTCGCGGCATACTTCCCGGCGCGCCGGGCGGGCACCGTCCCGCCGGTCGCGGCCCTGCGCGACGACGTGGCCCTGCCCGAGCGCGCGCTGCGGCTGCGGTTCGTCCTCGGGATCGCGGTGGCGGCCGTGTCCGCCGCGCTGCTGGTGTGGTGCACCCTCGGCGACCCGCCGCAGGCGAACTACGTGTTGGCCGCGGGCATGCTCGGTGTGCTGCTGGCCGCGATCATGGTCAGCCCGGTGCTGCTGCGCCCGGTGATCCGCACGGTCGGCCTGCTCTACCGGGCCCTCTGGCGGACCATCGGCCAGATCGCCGAGCAGAACTCGCTGCGCAACCCCCGACGTACGGCCGCCACCGCCTCGGCGCTGATGATCGGGCTGACGCTGGTGTCGATGATGAGCGTCTTCGGGGAGTCGGCGAAGGCCAGCGTCGGCCAGGTGATCAAGGACAACTTCACCGGCGACTACGTCATCTCGGCCCAGTACGGCCGACCGATCGACACCTCGATCGGCACCCGCGCCGCGAAGGTCCCGGGCGTCGAGCAGGTCGTCCGGCTGCGGTTCGTGCCGTCGGCGAAGGTCGGCTCGCAGCAGGTGCTGCTGGCCGGCATCGACCCGGCCGGGTTCAAGCGGATCGTTCGGTTCGACATGGCGGGCGGCTCGATCGACGCGCTGCGCGCCGACACGGTGGTGCTGCTGGACACCGAGGCGAAGACGCTCGGCGTGGGCGTCGGTTCGACGGTTCCGGTGTCGTACGGCGGCGTCGAACGGCGGATGCAGGTCGTCGGTCTGTTCCGCAGTTCGCCCGCGATGCGGGCGCAGGCGTACGTCACCATGGGGACCTTCGCGACCCTGCAGGGCGGCGCCGCCACCCAGGACAACTACCTCTACGTCGTCCGCAGCCCCGGCGCCGATCCCGCGGCGGTCCACGCCGGGCTCGACGCGGTGGTGAAGGACCTGCCGATCGTGACCGTGGCCGACCAGGGCGAGTTCGCCGCGGCCCAGGCGGAGCCGATCGACCAGCTGCTGCGGATCATCTACGCGCTGCTCGGGTTGGCGATCGTGATCGCGGTGATGGGCATCGTGAACACCCTCGCGCTGTCGGTGGTCGAGCGCACCCGGGAGATCGGACTGCTGCGCGCGGTCGCGTTCACCCGGCCGCAGGTGCGGCGGATGATCCGGCTCGAGGCGGTGCTGATCTCGCTGCTCGGCGCACTGCTCGGCATCGTCGTCGGCGTGCTGCTCGGCTGGGTGCTGCAACGCACCCAGACCGACAAGGGCGTGGTCGCGCTGGTGATCCCGTGGGGTCGGCTGGCGTTGTTCGTGGCGCTCGCCGCGGTGATCGGAGTGCTGGCCGCCTGGTGGCCGGCCCGGCGCGCCAGCCGACTGGACGTCCTGCGCGCGATCGCGACGGACTGAGCGACCGACCGGCCGGCCGAACTGAGCGGTCGGGAGCGGACAGAACTCGGGGCGGTGACCGACGAACGGTCACCGCCCCGAGCGCGGCGCCCTGGCCCCGTCACAAGCCAGGGTGCCTACCCCGTCGGGCCGCCGGTCGGAGGAAGGGGAGGAGTGACCGACGAGCCCTGTCCACCGGGCTAGCTCGCCTTGCCGAGCTGCACGGTGAGTTTCGAAGGCCGACCGTCGCGGACGATGGTCAGCAGAACCTTGTCGCCGGCGGCCCTGGTCTGCACGTAGCCGACCAGGGACTCCGACGAGGTGATCGCGGTGTCGTAGACCGCGACGGTCGGCCTTAGAAACACACCCTGCACCGCGGCAAGGCGAGCAAGCCC
>JASLFY010000336.1 GCA_030150425.1 Yimella sp.
GAGAACATCGCGTATCCGATGCGCAGGCAACGGGTTTCGGCGTCGGAGCGATCCCGGAGGGCCGGCGAACTGCTGGACCTGGTCGGCCTCTCCGGGCCAGCGCGACCCGCTGCTGCTGCCCGCCGGACAGCGTCGTGACGGCGCGTTTCCCGAGCCCGGAGAGGCCGACCAGGTCCAGCAGTTCGCCGGCCCTCCGGGTTCGCTCCGACGCCGAAACCCGTTGCCTGCGCATCGGATACGCGATGTTCTCCGCGACGTCCAGGTGGCCGAACAGCTGCCCGTCCTGGAACATCAGGCCGAACCGGCGGCGGTGCACCGGCAGGTCGGTGACGTCGACGTCGCCGAACAGCACCCGTCCGGAGTCGAGGTCCTGCAACCCGGCGACCGCGCGCAACAGAGTCGACTTTCCGCTGCCGGACGCGCCCAGCACCGCCACGATCTCGCCTCGGTCGACCACAAGGTCGACGTGGTCCAACACGGTCGTCGGCCCGAACCGAACCACCGCCTGCCGCACCTCGAGTCCAGCCATCAGAACGCTCCCGTCGAGTCGACCTTCAACTGTTCCACCGCGGTCATCACGACGGCGGTCACCGTCGCCAACACCACCGACGCCGCGAGCGCCATCCCGAAGTACCGCGCTCCCGGGTGGCCGAGCAGCTGGTAGATCACCACCGGCAGGGTCGGGTGTTCCGGCCGCGCCAGGAAGCTGGTCGCGCCGAACTCGCCGAGGGCGACGGCGTACGCGAAACCGATCGCGGCCAGCAACGGCCGCCAGAGCACCCGCCGGTCGACGTCCCACCACACCCGCCACGGATTCGCGCCGAGCGTCGCGGCCGCCTCGCGTTGCCGCGGGTCGACCGAGCGCAGCGCGGGAGCGACCGTACGGACCACCAGCGGCAGCGCCACCAACGCCTGCGCCACCGGCACCAGCCAGGGCGAGTCGCGGAAGTCGACCGGCGGTTCGTCGAGCGCGATCAGAAAGCCGAAACCGACGGTGACCGCGGAGATCCCCAGCGGCAGCATGAACACCGCGTCGAGCACGGACAGCGCGCGCCGCCCGGACCGCGTACGCGGTCGGCGGGTCACGACGACCGCAACCAGGACGCCGAGGGTCACCGCGATCAGCGTCGCGTCGACGGCGGCGCGCAGCGAGGTGACGAGCGCCTGTCCGACCGTCACCTGCAACACCGGTTCGTCCGGGGACAGGTGGGTGAGGTTGCGGTAGTTGGCCAGGCTCCAGCTGTTGTCGACGCGCAGCGAGCGCCAGACCAGGCTGGCGATCGGGGTGATCACGAACGCGACGGCGAGAGCGGTCACCGCGAGGTGCGGCGTGTCCGAGCGGCGGATCCGGCGGCGGCCGCCGACGCCGCTGCGCAGTCGTACGCTCCCGGCCCGGCCGGTCGCCCACTCGGTCAGCAGCAACAGCGCGATCACCGCGACGGCCTGCACCAGGCTGAGCGCGGCGGCCGCGCGCAGGTCGAGGAAGTTGGTCGTCAGCAGGTAGATCTCGGTCTCGACGGTGGAGTAGCGCAACCCGCCGAGGGTCAGCACCACCCCGAACGAGCCGGCGCAGAACAGGAACACCACGCTCGCCGCGGACAGGATCGCCGGGCGCAGCGCGGGGAGGGTGATCGTGCGCAGCACGGTCAGCGGCGGCGCACCGAGCACCGCCGCGGCCTCCTCCTGTCGCGGGTCGAGCGCGGCCCAGCGACTACCGACGGTACGCACCACGACCGCAAGATTGAAGAACACCAGTGCGGCGACGATCGCCTGCCAGGAGCCGTCCCATCCCAGGAACGCCAACGGGCCGCCGGGGGCGAGGAGGGTGCGGAAGGCGACGCCGACGACCACGGTCGGCAACACGAACGGCATCACCAACAACCCGCGTACGAGGGCCGCCCCGGGCAACTTCAACCGGTAGGTGGCGTACGCGATCGGCAGCCCGAGGACCACCGTGATCAGCGTCGCGAGGCCGGAACTCCACAGCGTGAACCAGACGACCCGTCGCGTCCGCGGCCGGCCGAGCACCTCGGTGACCGCGCCGAGGCTCCAGTGGCCGTCCGGGTGCAGCCCGCGGCCGATCATCGCCGAGACCGGCAGCAGGAAGAAGACCGCGAGGAAGGCGATGGGGACCAGCGCCCCGATCACCGTCCCGAGCCGGCCGACCTTCATCCGATGCCCCGCTCCGACCTCAGTTCGAGGTGACGTCCTGCCACTGCCGCAGCCAGCCGTCGCGCTTGGCGGTGATGGTGGCGGGTGCGACGTCCAGCGGCTTGCCCGGCACCTTGACCGCGCTCTTCCACGCGGCCGGCAGCGGGATGCTCGGGTCGACCGGGAAGACGTACATGTTCGTCGGCAGCGCGGTCTGGAAGCTCTTGCCGAGCATGAAGTCGATGAACGCCTTCGCGCCGGCCGGGTTCTGCGCGCCCTGCAACACACCGGCGTACTCGACCGAGCGGAAGCAGCTGTTCAGCAGCGCCGACGACTTCTGCTTGGTGTCGGCCGGGCTGCTGTCGTACGACAACACGATCGGGCGGGTGCCGTTGCCGCCGCCCGCGGTGTAGTCGACGCCCCACGCGTCGCTCCAGCCCGCGGTGACCTTCGCGCCGTTGGCCATCAGCTTCTTCCAGTAGCCCTGCCAGCCGGACTCGCCGTACTTGGCGATGGTGGCCAGCAGGAACGCCATGCCCGGCGAGGACGTGGCGGCGCCCGGGGTGACGAAGAGGTTCTTGTACGCCGGCTTGGTCAGGTCGTCCAGCGACGTCGGCGGGGTCTTCTTGTTCTTGGCGAACCATGCGTCGTCGACGTTCACGCAGACGTCGCCGAAGTCGATCGGGGTCAGCTGCTTCGCGGCGTCCGCGTCGGTCAGCGCGTACTTGTCCGCGCCCTGGGGCAGCTTCGCGGAGGCGTACGGCGCCAGTGCGCCGGAGCTCGAGACGCGGGTGGCGAAGGTGTTGTCGATGCCGAAGGTGACGTCGCCGACCGGCTTGCCCTTGGCGAGCACGATCGAGTTGGCCAGCTTGCCGGCGTCACCGCTGGCGATGACCTTCACCTGGTAGCCGGTGGCCTTGGTGAACTCGGCCAGCAGCGGCTTGGGGGCGACCCAGGAGTCGTGGGTGACGAGCTTCACCACCGTCTGCTTGGTGGTGCTCGAACCCGCCGCGGAACTGGACCCGGACGGGCCGTCCTCGGCACCCGAGCACCCGGCGACGAGCACCAGCGAAGCGGCGGAACAAATGGCAAACAGCTTGCGGGACAACGGAATCCTCCTCATGTCAAAGGAGGGGCTCGACTTCCTACAGCGGTACTAACCACATCAGGTTCGAGGGTCTGCGGCCATCCCCGACCGCACTCTCAGCGCACCGTGCGCTCCCCTGTCGTTTCCGGTCCCGACCGTACACCGCCCTACGACCTCGGCCGTGGCCCGCACCCCGACGCCCAAACGTGGCAGGCTCGACCCCGATACTTGTGCCGACGGGTCGCATCTCTGCGCGGCCCCGATCGAGGAGGTTTGGTCACATGGGTTCTGTGGTCTGGAAGGTCATGGCGATCGCCAGCGGCGTCGTCGCCAGCAAGGTCGCGACGAAGGCCACCAACTCCGGCTGGAAGGCGGCCACCGGCCAGCCCGCGCCGGTCGGCAAGCACGACCCGAATTTCTCCGCCAAGCAGACCGCGCTGTTCATGCTCATCTCGACCGCCGTCGCCGGTGCGGTGAAGGCGTTCGCCGAGCGCAAGGCGGCCGACTACTACACGAAGTCGGCCGGCCACCCGCCGAAGGCCGTCGCCAAGCAGCAACAAAAGGCAGCCGAGAAGCACGCCTGAGCGAGGACTCCCCCGCCGAGATAACGGTCAAACCCAGGGTGTCCCGGCGCCCTTGAGCTCGTCGAACACCAGCCAGGTGCGGGTGCCGAGAACCCCGGGGATCGCCTGGATCCGCTCCAGCACCATCGAGCGCAGCGCCTCGTTGTCGGGCGCGTGCAACTGCACCAGCACGTCGAACTCCGACCCCATCAGCGCGATCGTGTCCAGGTAGGGCAACTCGGCCAGCGCCGCGCTGACCGTCCGCCAGGAGTTCTGCTCGATGTTCAGTGCGATGTAGGCGATCGTGTGCAGCCCGGCGCGACGCCGGTCGATGCGCACCGACCACCCGGTGATGACGCCACGCTCGCGCAACCGGTCGATCCGGGCGTACGCCCCCGCTCGGCTGAGGTGCAGCCGCTCGGCCAAGGCGCGTACGGAGATGCGCGAGTCGGCCTCGAGCTCGGCCAGGATCTGCCGGTCGACCTGGTCCAACGGTTCGGTACGGCCGGTCGGCGCCAGGGCGTCGACGGGCTCGACCGATCGTCCAACGGCACCCCCGTCAGCGGGGGTCGATTTGGACGTATTGCCCCGTTTTGCTGCGTTCATGATCCAATCGTCCACCAGTTCGCCGCCGACTTGAGCCAAACGTACCGAATCGCGACGATGGTGTGATGCAGCCCACACCGGATGAAGTCGTCGACGCGCTGCTGCCGTCGCCGCGCCCCGTACAACTGCTCGACCCCACCGGCGCCGTCGTCGCCCAACAGGGCACGCGCCGGGACTACCGGATGCCGGAGTCCGACCGGCTGCAGGACCTGTGGCGCCGGATGGTGCTCGGTCGTCGGTTCGACCTGCAGGCGACCGCGCTGACCAAGCAGGGCCGCCTCGCGGTCTACCCGAGCTCGCGCGGCCAGGAGGCCTGCCAGGTCGCGGCGACCATGTCGCTGACCGCGACCGACTGGATGTTCCCGACGTACCGCGAGTCGATGGCGCTGGTCACCCGCGGCATCGACCCCGTCGAGGTGCTGACCCTGCTGCGCGGTTCGGCGCACTGCGGCTACGACCCGATGGCCCACCGCACCGCTGCCCAGTGCACCCCTTTGGCGACCCAGCTGGTCCACTGCGCCGGGGCCGCGTACGGCCTGAAGCGGCGCGGCGAGCAGGGTGTCGCGCTCGGCTTCATCGGCGACGGCGCCACCAGCGAGGGCGACTTCCACGAGGCGCTGAACTTCGCCGCCGTCTTCGAGGCGCCGGCGATCTTCTTCGTGCAGAACAACAAGTACGCCATCAGCGTCCCCCTCGAGAAGCAGACGAAGGCTCCGGCGTTGGCGTACAAGGGAATCGGCTACGGCGTCGCCAGTGAGCAGGTCGACGGCAACGACCCCGCCGCGGTCATGGCCGTGATGGACGTCGCCCGCGAGCACTGCCTCGCCGGGGGCGGCCCGTTCCTGATCGAGGCCCACACCTACCGGATGGACGCCCACACCAACGCCGACGACGCGTCCCGGTACCGCTCCGGTGATGAGGTCAGCGCCTGGCTGGACCGCGACCCGATCGCCCGCCTCGAGGCCTACCTGCGCAGCCACGGCCTGCTGAACGACGACCAGGCGAACGCCGTACGACAGGAGGCGGAGGCGCTGGCCACCGACCTGCGCGACCGGATGAACGCCGACCCGCAGATCGACCCGATGGCGTTGTTCGACAACGTCTTCGTCCACCCGACCCCGGAGATCGACCGGGCCCGCACCCTCGTGCAGTCCGAGATCGCAGCAGAGCAGGTGACCCGATGACCGCCACGACCGACGCCGTGACCGACACGGCCGCCACGACCCAGACCCTCACCTTCGCGAAGGCGCTGAACAACGCGCTGCGCGACGCGCTCGCCGCGAACGACGACGTGCTCGTCTTCGGCGAGGACGTCGGCACCCTCGGCGGCGTCTTCCGGATCACCGACGGCCTCACCAAGGAGTTCGGCGAGGACCGCTGCTTCGACACCCCGCTGGCCGAGAGCGGCATCGTCGGCTTCGCAATCGGCTTGTGCCTCACCGGATTCCGTCCGGTGGTCGAGATGCAGTTCGACTCCTTCGCCTATCCCGCGTTCGAGCAGATCACTTCCCACGTCGCCAAGATGCGCAACCGCACGAACGGCGCCGTGAACCTGCCGATGGTCATCCGGGTGCCGTACGCCGGCGGCATCGGCGGCGTCGAGCACCACTGCGACTCCAGCGAGGGCTACTACGCCCACACCCCCGGTCTCAAGGTCGTCACCCCGGCCACCCCGGAGGACGCCTACTGGATGCTGCGCGAGGCCATCGACGACCCCGACCCCGTGATCTTCATGGAGCCGAAGGTGTCGTACTGGTCCAAGGGCGAGGTCGACCTCGCCGCACCGGCCGCGCGCTACGGCACCGCCGCCGTACGCCGCCCGGGGTCCGAGGTGACGCTGGTGACGTACGGCCCGTCGCTGGCGACCTCGCTCAAGGCGGCCGAGGCCGCCGCGGAGGAGGGCTACGACGTCGAGGTCATCGACCTGCGGTCGATCTCGCCGCTGGACGACGACACCGTCATCCGCTCGGTGCAGCGCACCGGCCGCTGCGTCGTGGTCAGCGAGGCCCAGGGCTTCGCCGGGGTCGCCGGCGAGCTCGCCTCCCGGATCAGCGAGCAGTGCTTCCACTCGCTCGCCGCGCCGGTGCTGCGGGTCAGCGGCCTGCCGGTGCCCTACCCGGCACCGATGCTGGAACACACCTACCTGCCCGGCGTCGACCGGATCCTCGACGCCATCGACCGTCTCCAGTGGGACGATCACCCCACGGAGTTCTACGCTCCTTCGTCGCTCCGACACTACGCGGGGACCCCGATCAACGACACTCCGTACGTCGGAGGTGGCGCGTGAACCGCACCTTCAACCTCCCCGACCTGGGTGAGGGCCTCACCGAGGCCGAGATCGTCGAATGGCTGGTCGACGACGGCGCCACCGTCGGCATCGACGACGCCGTGGTGACCGTCGAGACGGCGAAGGCCACGGTCGAGGTGCCGGTCCCGTACGCCGGCACCGTCGCCACCCGTCACGGCAAGCCGGGCGACGTGGTCGCCGTCGGCTCGCCGCTGATCACCGTCGCCGACGAGTCCGCCACGGCAACAGCGGCACCGTCCGCAGAACCGGCCGCCGCCTCCGACGACGAGGGCTCCGGCGCGGTCCTGATCGGCTACGGCACCGGTCACGGTGGCGGCGGTCGCCGACGTCGCGCCGGTCGGCGCGGCCAGACTGCGGTGGCCGAGCCCGCCGTGGAAGTCCTCGAGCCCGCCTCGGATCCGGTTGCCCGCCAGCAGGATTCGACCGAGGCGCCACGGGTCATCTCCCCCATCGTCCGCAAACTGGCGCTCGACCGCGGTGTCGACCTGCGCTCGATCGTCCCGGCCGCCGGTTCGGTGATCCGCCGGTCCGACGTCGAGGCGGCGACGGCGTCCAGCCAGCCGACTTCGACCAGCCAGGTCGCGCAGGCGGCCCCGACAGCCGACGGCGACGACGTCCGCATCCCGCTGACCGGCGTACGCCGGGCGATCGCGGACAAGCTGTCGACCTCGCGGCGCGAGATCCCCGACGCCACCACCTGGGTCGACGTCGACGCCACCGGCTTGATCGACGCCCGTAACCAGTTGCGTGACAGCGGGATCGAGAACGTCGGGGTGCTCGCCCTGATGGCCCGGTTCTGCGTGGCCGCTCTGCAGCGGTTCCCGGAGCTGAACGCCTCGGTCGACGGCGACGCGATCGTCCGTCACTCCCGGATCAACCTCGGCTTCGCGGCGCAGTCGCCGCGCGGGCTGGTCGTGCCGGTCGTCAAGGACGCCGGGTCGATGACCACCCGCGAGTTGGGTGCGGCCCTGGCCGAGCTGACCGCGCGGGCCCGCACCGGCGACCTGGGACCGGCCGAGCTGACCGGCGGCACCTTCACGCTGAACAACTACGGCGTGTTCGGGGTCGACGGGTCGACGCCGATCCTCAACCACCCGGAGGCCGCGATGCTCGGTGTCGGCCGGATCATCGACCGCCCGTGGGTGGTCGACGGCCAGCTGACCGTGCGCAAGGTGACCCAGCTCGGGTTCACCTTCGACCACCGGGTCTGCGACGGCGGCTCGGCGGGCGGATTCCTGCGGTTCGTGGCCGACGCGGTCGAGCAGCCGCTGCGCCTGTTGGCCGACAGCTGACCGGCGGGCGGCGCAACCCCATCGCGCCGCTACGGCTGCGTAGGATTCGACCGGATCACAACCCAGTGGGAGGAACCACCATGAGCACCATCGTTCGCCGCGGCGCCGCCGTCTCCGTCGCCGCCGTCCTGCTGGCCGGTGGGGTCACCGGCTGCAGCAGCGAGGCGGCCGTGAAGAAGTCGGACGTCGCGAAGCAGATCACCTCGCGGTTGACCGCGACCGGTGAGAAGGTGTCGGACATGAAGTGCGACGACAACCTGAAGGCCAAGGTCAACGCCACCACCAAGTGCGAGGGCAAGGTCAACGGCACCACGCAGAAGTTCAAGGCGACGGTGAAGTCGGTCAACGGCAAGACCGTGAACTACACGATCTCCAAGGGCTGACCAGCCCTGATGTGGTCGCTATAGCGACCACATCGCATGACTACGGGTGTAGAGGCATCGGCCTCTACACCCGTAGTCATGTCATCCGTGCGTTATAGCGACCGCTTCCCGGTGGTCAGACCTCCAGCGTGCTCGCGATCGGCACCCCGGGGCGGTACGCGAGGTGCAGGTACGACGGCGCCTCCAGCACTGCGAGGTCGGCCTTCGCCCCGACCTCGATCACGCCGACGTCGTTGCGGCGCAACGACTTCGCCGCGCCGCGCGTGGCGGCCCAGACGGCCTCGGCGGGCGTCAGGTGCATCTCCCGTACGGCCAGGGCGATGACGAACGGGATCGAGTTGGAGTAGCAGGTGCCCGGATTGCAGTCGCTCGCCAGCGCGACCGTGGCACCGGCGTCGATCAGGTCGCGCCCGCGCGGGTAGGGCATCCGGGTCGAGAACTCGACACCGGGCAGCAGGGTGGCGACCGTGTCGCTCCCGGCCAGCGCCTCGACGTCTGTGTCGGTCAGGAAGGTGCAGTGGTCGACGCTGGCGGCCCCGAGCTCGACCGCGAGCTGCACGCCCGGACCCTCACCCAACTGGTTGCCGTGGACCCGCAGCTCCAGGCCGGCCGCGCGTCCGGCCTCGAGCACCCGACGGGACTCCTCACCGGTGAAGGCGTACTGGCTGTTGGGCTCGCAGAAGACGTCGATCCACTTCGCGTGCGGCGCGCAGGCCTCGAGCATCTCGCCGACGACGAGGTCGACGTAGGCCGCCCGGTCGGCGCGGGCCTCCGGCGGCACCACGTGGGCGCCCAGGAAGGTCGTCTCCGGGGTGAACTCGCGGGCGATCCGCAGGCTGCGAGCCTCGTGGTCGACGTCGAGCCCGTACCCGGACTTGATCTCCCACGTCGTGCTGCCCTGCGCACGCATCTGCTCCAGGCGGGCCGCGACCAGGGTGCGCAGCTCGTCGTCGCTCGCCGCCCGGGTGGCCTCCATCGAGACCGCGATACCGCCGCCGTCGTACGGCTCCCCGGTCATCCGCGCGGTGAACTCGGCGCTGCGGTCGCCGGCGAAGACCAGGTGTGTGTGGGAGTCGACGAAGCCGGGCAGCACCGCGCGACCGTCGAGGTCGCGGCGCCGGTCGGCGTCCGGGGCGTGCGCCGCCGAGCCGACCCACGCGATGCGGTCGTCCTCGACGACGACGGCGGCGTCGGTCACGATGCCGAGCTCGCCCTCGCGCTCATCGGCGCAGGTGACGAGTTCGGCGATGCCGGTGATCAGGGTCGTGGTCATGCGTCCTCCCACAGGGGTGCGATGGCGTCGTGCAACAGGCGACCGATGTCGCCGAGTCGGTGCTGTCCGTCGGTGACGATCCGCTCCCCGCCGCGTACGACGGTGGCCACGTCGGCCGCGGACGCGGACAACAGGATCTGGGCGGGGTCGGAGCCGGCCGTACGGACGGAGTCGAGTCCGACGGTGACGAAGTCGGCGAGCATGCCGGCCTCCAGTCGGCCTGTGTCGGCCCAACCGATACTGGCGTGTTCGGTGGCCATCCCGAGCAGGTCGTGCGGGGTGAATCGGCCGCGCTCGTTGGTGACGAGGCGCTCGTGCATCTCGACCGCGCGGGCGTCCTCGATCAGGTCGATGACGGCGTGCTGGTCGCTGCCGAGCGAGATGCGAACGCCGTTGTCCCGCAGCGCCTTCGCCGGACCGATCCCGTCGGCAAGGTCGCGCTCGGTGGTCGGGCAGAAGCTGGCCCACGCGCCGGCGTCGCCGAGCAGCCGGATGTCCTGCTCGGTCAGGTGGGTGGCGTGGACCGCGCTGAGGTTGCCGTCGACCAGGCCGGCGTCGGCCAGCAGCTGCACCGGGGTGCGGCCGTAGAAGTCGAGGCAGGCCTGGTTCTCGGCCGGCTGTTCGCTGACGTGGACGTGCAGCGGGTCGATCGAGAACGGGGCGTCACAGACGTGCGGCACCACTGACGCGGCCGCCTGCAGCTGGTCGAAGGGCACGGCGCGCACCGAGTGCATCGCGGCGCCGACCCGGAACTCGTCGGTGTGTTCCAGCAGCGACACCCGACCGCCCCAGGCGGTGACGTCGCCGTCGCCGAACCGCTGCTGCTCGTCGTTCAGTGGGACGTGGCCGTCCTTGCCGAGACCGCCGGCGAGGTAGCAGGTGTCGAGCAGGGTGAGCCGGATCCCGGCCTCGGCAGCCGCCTGCTGCAGCGCTTTGCCCATCTCGTTCGGGTCGGCGTACGGCGTCCCGCCGGGCTGGTGGTGGACGTAGTGGAACTCGCCGACCGAGGTGACCCC
The DNA here is from genome assembly GCA_030150425.1 of Yimella sp. Taxonomy (GTDB): domain Bacteria; phylum Actinomycetota; class Actinomycetes; order Actinomycetales; family Dermatophilaceae; genus Yimella. The sequence goes on from JASLFY010000336.1 coordinate 10,680, forward strand.
GGCCAGCGCCATCTCCGCGTACGTCGCCCGCGCCAGCGCCAGGTAGTTGTCCGGATCCAGTTGCGCCGCGACGTGGTACATCCGCTCGCGCCAGGTCCAGAAGGTGCCGCCGTTGTCGTGCGTACGACCGCGCAGGGCGCGGTGGAAGGCGTGGCTGTGGGTGTTGGCGAAGCCGGGCATGGTCACGCCGCGCAGCACGACGTCCCCGTCGGCGCGCGCCCCGGACTCGGCCGAGGTGATCCGGCCGCCGGCCACCTCCAGGCGTACGCCGGACACCAACCCGCCGGGCAGGAAGGCGTGTTCACACCAGTACGTCGTCACTTCGTGACCTCCCAGGTCTCGATCGGTCCGTCGACCACCGTCAACATCGGATGCGGCCGCGGCTCGAGGTCGTCGATCACCGCGAACCACTCGCTGTCACGGGCCTGCACCTTGGCGCGCAGGTGTTCCCACTCGTACTCCAATTGTCCGCTGGTCACCGTCATCGGCTCCACCTCCATGGGTGCGGGCCGGTCGACCCGGGCGCGGTCGAAGCGGTAGCCGCGGCGGTCGGCCTCGTCGGCGACGTGGTGCAGGTAGCCGCCGATCCCGGCGGACGGATCGCGCAGTTCCCGCCATCGCCGCAGCTGCGGGTGTCGCAGGTATCCCTTCGTACGACCGGCGAGGACGGCCTGCGCGAGCAGCGTCTCGCGCCAGCACGAGACGAGCGCCGCACGGTCCAGCTGCGCCGGGTGCACCGACCAGATCCGCATCAGCCCGCCAGATCCCGTACGACGGTGGTCAGGGCCTCGACGCCGGCGTGGCAGTCGTCCGCCTCGGCGAACTCCTCCGGGGTGTGCGACGAACCGGTCGGGTTACGGACGAACAGCATGGTGGTCGGCACACCCGCGTTGGCGAGGATGCCGGCGTCGTGGCCGGCGCCGGTGCCGAGCATCGGGGTGTCCGGGCCGAGCGCGTCGCGCACCCGCAGGGTGAGCGCCTCGTCGAACCGGGTCGTCGGCGTCCACGACTCCTCGCGCAGCGCGTCGGGGAACAGCCCCTTGAGGTCCTCGATCACGCCGAGCACGAGCGACTCCTCGGAGGCGCGCGCGTCCAGCCAGGCGGTCACGTGGGACGGGATCGCGTTGACGCCGCCGGGCACCACGTCGAGCTTGCCCACCGTTGCGACACAACGGTGTTCGCCGTCCCGGCGGGCGGCGGCCTCGCGGGCGGCGAGGGCGAACCGGGCCGCGTCGAGCATGGCGTCGGTGCGGTCGGCGAGCGCCGTGGTGCCGGCGTGGTCGGCGCGGCCGGCGAAGTCGGCGCGCCAGCGGCCGTGCGGCCAGATGTCGGTGCCGACCGCCACGGCGGAGGTGGCCGGGTCCATCAGCGCGAGCGCCTTGCCCTGCTCGACGTGCAGTTCGACGAACGACCCGATCCGGGCCAGGGTCTGCGGGTCGGCGCCGATGTCGGTGGAGCGCCCGGCGGCGCGCAGCGCCTCGCCCATCGAGACACCGTCGGCGTCGGTCAGGCCGAGCGCCCGCTCGGCGGTCATCGCCCCGGAGATCACCCGGGAGCCGGCGCAGGCGACACCGAACCGGGCACCCTCCTCGTCGCCGAAGTTGACCACGCCGATCGGGACCTTCGGCTCGAAACCGCTGTCCTGCAACGCCTTCACCGTGGCGAGTGCGGAGACGACACCGAGCGGACCGTCGTACGCACCGCCGTCCGGCACCGAGTCGAGGTGCGATCCGATGACGACTCCCGGAGTCCTGTCCGGGTCACCCCACCAGGCCCACTGGTTGCCCATCCGGTCCTCGGTGAGGTCGAGCCCGAGCGCGGTGCACTCCCCGGCGAACCACTCGCGCAGCGTGTGGTCCTCCCGGGTCCAGGCGAAGCGGCGGTAGCCGCCGGAGCCGCCGTCACGACCGACCGGCAACAGGTCGGCCCAGCGGCTGTCGAAATAGTCGGTGACGGTCATCGGTTTCCTCTTCCGTGGATGAGCTGAATGACGGACTGGACGGGTTGAGCAACGAGCCGACGACGCCGGCGATCGAGGCGGCGCGCGCTGCGGGCATCGAGTTCGCGGTGCGCCGGATCGACCCGGCCGCCGGACCCGTACGCAGCCTGCCTGAGGCCGCGGCCGCGCTCGGCGTCGACCCGCACGACCTGGTGAAGACCCTGGTCGTACGCCTCTCGGACGAGTCGTACGTGTTCGTGCTGGTGCCCGGCGACCGGCAGTTCTCCTGGCCGAAGCTGCGCGCTCTGCTGGGCACGAACCGGCTGTCGATGCCGGACGCCGATACGGCCCGGGAGGTGACCGGCTACCAGCGCGGCACGATCACCCCGTTCGGTGCCCGGTCGGCGTTGCCGACCTACCTGGACCGGTCGGTGGTCGGCCGCACCATCTCCCTCGGCGCCGGCGCCCACGGGGTGGGCCTGACCGTACGCGCCGACGACGTGGTCCGTCTGTTCGACGCGACGGTGGCCGACCTGACCGACTGACACCTACGCCTCGACCGTGTCGTTCGGGTAGATGGTCCGCTCCGGCGCGTTGTTCGTCGCACGGCCCCAGAAGTAGAAGATCACCGCGGGGACGACCAGACCGACGATCCAGCTGATGTCGGCGCCGCCGAGGGCGTCGGTCAGCGGACCGGTGTAGAGGGTCTGCGCGAGGAACGGGATCTGCACCACGATGCCGATGACGTACGTCGCCAGCGCCGGCACGTTGAACGCGCCGTAGCGGCCCTTGGGGTCGTACAACGCCGGGATGTCGACGCGCTCCTTGGACACCAGGTAGAAGTCGACCAGGTTGATCGCGCTCCACGGGGTGAACACCATCAGCAGCAACAGGACGAAGTTCTTGAAGTTGCTCAGGAAGTCCGCCGACGCAGCCAGCGCGATGACGACCGACAGCGCCAGGAAGGCGAACACGAACGCCAGGCGCAGCGCCGGCTTGATGACGGTCCGGCGGGAGAAGCCGGTGACGGTGGTCAGCATGGTCATCGCACCGCCGTACGCGTTCAGGGTGTTGACGGTCAGCTTGCCGGTGACGATGACGAAGTAGATG
>JASLFY010000347.1 GCA_030150425.1 Yimella sp.
CCCCGAGGATCAGCAGCGCCACGCCGAACAACGCCCAGATCCGGGCGACGTACGGCGACCGGCGCCGACCGCGGAAGCCGCGCGGGTAGGTGACGTCGCCGCTGCCCCACCGGGGCAGCCGTAACCGGCGGATCCGTGCGCGCATCAGGCCATCCCGCGACGGACGAACCAGCGTTCGACGCGCAGCGCCGGCGGCACCAGCAGCGCGCCGACGGCCGCGGTCAGGACCACGAACGCGAGGGCGTGCAACGGCCGGGGCGACAGTCCGGTGACCAACAGGGCGACGGCGCGCACCAGTTGCAGCAACGCCTCGGCCACCAGCACCACCAGCGCCGGCAGCAGCACGCTGACCCGCAGCGAGCGATGCAGCACACCGGCGACCGCGCCGACGGCGGCGTACGAGAGGGCGCCGATGCCGAGCGGCACGCTCCCTGGTGGCGTGAGGTCGACCAACAGCCCCGTGGCCAGGCCCATCAGGGCACCGGCGGTGGTGCCGCCACGCAGCGCGACGGCCACGACCAGGACCACGACGAGGTCGACCGGCACCCCGAACCGCGGCAGGACCGCGACGGTGAGCACGACCGCGGCGACCGCCAGCACGGCCCGTACGACGGTCAACCGCTGCGGGATCATCGTTCGCCCCGCAGCACCGGCCGCGACCCGACAGCGGCGGGCGGCAGGACGACCCCGACGACCCCCAGCCGACCCATGTCGACACTCGGCCGGACGACGGCCGTACGCGCCCCCTGGCCGCGGTCCGGGTCGACCGACACGACGGTGCCGATCGGCACCCCGGCGACGTACGGGGTGTCGTCGATGCTGCCGAGCGTCGTCACCGCGTCGCCCTTGCGGACGGTGTCGAGCCCGGCGACGCGCAGCGTGAGCGCGCCCGCCGCCCTGGCCGGCAGACCCGCCGGCGCCTTCGAACTCACCTGTGCCAGAACGCCGTTCGCGCCGACCTTGGCGCCGACGACGCTGTCCGGGTCGGTGATCAACTGCACCGTGCACGACGTACGCGCGACCGCGACCACGCGTCCGACCAGACCGCCCGCGGCGATCACCGTCAGGTCGGTCCGGATCCCGTCGCGGCTGCCGACGTCGAGGGTGACCTGCGCCGGGACGGACGCGACGGTGCCGCTCGACCAGCCGATCACCTCGGCCGGCACGAACGTACGGCCGTCGGCCGGTGCGGACCCGCGCAGCGCCCGCAACGCGGCGAGCGTACGGGCGTTGTCACCGGCGTCGGCCAGTTGCCGGCGCGCGGCGTCGCGCTCCCGGGTCAGCCGACTGACCGTCGCGTCGTGGTGGGTGACCAGTTCGGTCACCGGGGAGATGACGTCGGCGGCCGCGCCGCGCACGGGTGCGGTGACACCCGGCGCCGCCCGGTCGACGACGAGCAGCAGCAGACAGCCCGCCACTCCGCCGGCGAGCACCTTCCGCCGGACGGAGGAGCGGTAGGCCATCGGTGGGTCAGCCGGTGACGGCCGCGTCGCCGACGGCGAGCGCCGCGTCGAGGATCTGCAGCCCTTCGCGCAGCTGGTCGTCGGGGATGTTGAGCGCGGGCACGACGTGGATCCGGTTGTAGTTCACGAACGGCAGCAGGCCGTTCTTCGTGCACTCCGCGACGACCGCGGACATCTCCGGGCTGGAACCGCCGTACGGGGCCAGCGGTTCGCGGGTCGCGGCGTTCTTGACCAGGTCGAGCGCCCAGAAGGCGCCGACGCCGCGCACCTCACCGACGCAGGTGTGCTTCTCCGCGATCTGCGCGAGGGCCGGTCCGATGATGTCCGCACCGATGCGGGCGGCGTTCTCGACCATCCCCTCCTCGCGCATGACGTTCATCGTGGCGACCGCGGTCGCGCAGGCCAGCGGGTGACCGGAGTAGGTCAGGCCGCCGGGGTACGGCGTCTCGGCGAACGAGGCGAACACCTTGTCGGAGATCATCACGCCACCCAGCGGCAGGTAGCCGGAGGTGATGCCCTTGGCGAACGTGATCAGGTCGGGCACCACGTCGTGCTGGTCGATCGCCAACCAGGAACCTGTACGCCCGAAGCCGGCCATCACCTCGTCGGCGATGTAGACGATGCCGAACTCGTCGCACAGCTCGCGGACGCCCTGCAGGTAGCCCGGCGGCGGGACCATGATCCCGGCGGTGCCGGGGATCGTCTCGAGCAGGATCGCCGCGATGGTCGAGGGGCCCTCGAGCTCGATCGTGCTGCGCAGGTGGGCCAGCGCGCGGTCGCACTCCTCCTGCTCGGTCGTCGCATGGAACTCGCTGCGGTAGAGGAACGGGCCGCGGAAGTGGACGACGCCGGCGTTGCCGTAGTCGCTGGCCCAGCGGCGCGGGTCACCGGTCGCGTTGAGGGCGGTCTGGGTGCCGCCGTGGTAGCTGCGGTAGCGCGACAGCACCTTGATCCGACCGGTGTGCAACCGGGCCATCCGGATGGCGTGCTCGATCGCCTCGGCGCCGGCGTTGGTGAAGAAGGTGTAGTCGAAGCCCTCCGGGGAGATCTCGGAGATCATCCGCGCCGCCTCGGAGCGTTCGGCGTTGACGTGGGCCGGCGCGATGGTGCACAGCTTCGCGGCCTGCTCCTGGATCGCCTTGACCACCTTCGGGTGCTGGTGACCGATGTTGGTGAAGACCAGCTGACTGGTGAAGTCGAGGTACCGCTTGCCCTGGTCGTCCCACAGGTACGACCCCTCGGCGCGATCCACCACCATCGGCGAGATCTTCCGCTGCGCCGACCACGAGTGGAAGACGTGGGCCCGGTCCAGTTCGTACGCGCGTGACTCGCTCATCTTTTCTCCCTAGTAGCGCTTGCTGTCGATCAGAACTCGATGGAGCGTGGTGAACTCCTCCACGCATCGTCCCGAGCCGGTGGCCACCGAGCGCAACGGGGAGTCCGCGACTCGGACGGGCACACCCAGCTCGTGGCGCATCCGGGCGTCGAGCCCGCGCAGCATCGCTCCCCCGCCGGTCAGCACGATCCCGGTGTCCAACACGTCACCGGCCAGCTCCGGCGGACACACGTCGAGCGTGCCGCGCACCAGCTCGCAGATCTGCAGCAGCGGGCCGTCGATCGCCCGGCGCACCTCCTGCGAGGTGACGGTGACGGTCTTGGGCAGGCCGCTGACCAGGTCGCGGCCGCGCACCCGCATGGTGCGCTCCTCGCGCAACGGGAACGCCGAACCGACCTCGATCTTGATGTCCTCGCTGCTGCGTTCGCCGAGCAGCAGGGCGTACTCGTTCTTGACGTACGACACGATCGCCTCGTCGACCTCGTCGCCGCCGACCCGGATCGAGCGGGCCTGCACGATGCCGCCCAGGCTGATCACCGCCACGTCGGTGGTGCCGCCGCCGATGTCGACGACCATGCTGGCGGTCGGTTCGTCGACCGGCAGTTCGGCGCCGAGGGCGGCGGCCATCGCCTCCTCGATCACGTAGACCCGGCGGGCCCCGGCGCGGGTCGCGGCGTCCTCCAACGCGCGGCGCTCGACACCGGTCACCTCGCTCGGCACGCAGACGACCATCCGCGGCCGCAGCAGCCGGGACGGTCGCACCTGACCGATGAAGTAGCGCAACATCCGCTCGGCGACGTCGGCGTCGTTGATGACGCCGTCGCGCAACGGTCGTACGACGTCGACGTGGCCCGGGGTCCGACCGAGCATCTCGCGCGCCTGGTGACCGGCGGCGAGCAGTTTGCCGGTGCCGACCTCGAGCGCCACCATCGACGGTTCGTCCAACACGACGCCGCGGCCCTGCTCGTAGACGAGGGTGTTCGCCGTCCCCAGATCGACCGCGAGGTCGCGCCCGGTGGGCAGCAGTCGACGAGTCACGGCGCGATCCTAACTGCCCGCCCGACGCTCAGCCCGGACGACCGGCGGGGTCAGAGCGTCTCGTGACGACGGCGGAAGGACTCGATCTCCTCCTGCAGTTTCCGGCACTGCTCGTGCGGGAAGTCCTCGTCCGGACTCAGGGTCCGCCAGTCCTCGTCGCCGATCCTGCCCATCGCAGTCAGGAAGGCCGTCGCGAAGTCCACGACGTTGCAGTCGGCCCGCAGCACGAGACCGGTGTCGGACTCCTGCAGTCCGATCGTCCCGCCGCTGCCGACATCGTGTCTGCTGACCACGAGCAGGCAGGCAGCGGGCTCACGGGCCATCCGCGCGGAGCCGATGTTGCACAGCCCGGAGAGCACCTCCTGCAGCATTCCCACGACGTCCGCCGGGAAGGGAACGATGTAGGAGAAGTTCCCCCGGTACGACCAGTCGCCTGCATCGAGGCTCAACCGGCCCGTGCCGTAGCCGACCGCTTCGATCTCGACTCTCACCGGGGCAACGTACCGACTCACGACGAGGCGTGGACCCACTCGCGCAGCAGCCGGGTGAACCGGTCGGGATGTTCCAGCGACGGCAGGTGGGCGGCGTCGGCCCACCGCTCCCGGCGTACGTCGGGCAGCGCCCGCGCCAGCCGCTGCGCCGCGTCGTCAGTGGTGTCCAGGTCGTGGTCCCCGGCGAGCAGCAGCACCGGCACGTCGACCTCCCCGGCCCGCTCCTGCGGACCCGGGTCGAGCTCGCCGGGCTCGCGGTCGCCGGGGACCACGACCTGGACACCACTGACGACGCGGCGCAGCGGCTGGCGCGGGCGCTGCCCGAC
>JASLFY010000380.1 GCA_030150425.1 Yimella sp.
GAGCGTGAGCTCGACGTCGTCTGGGTCAACAAGGACCCGCGCCGGGGGAGCGTGCTGCGGGTCGCGCCGATGAGCGTGGCGATGCTGGTGCGCGACAAGATCTTCGGCGACCGCAGCGTGGTCCTTACCTCGGCGACGCTCGAGCTGGGCGGCACCTTCGACGCCGTCGCCGGCACCCTCGGCCTGCGCGGCGAGGGCAGCCCGCGCTGGGAGGGCCTCGACGTCGGGTCGCCGTTCGACTACCCGAAGCAGGCGATCGCCTACGTCGCCAAGCATCTCCCGCCGCCCGGGCGCGACGGAACCTCCGACAAGACGTACGACGAGATCGAGACGCTGATCCGCGCCGCCGGCGGCCGTACGTTGGGGCTCTTCTCCTCGACCCGCGCGGCGAAGGCCGCGGCGGAGGAGATGCGCACCCGGTTCGGCGCCGACTTCCCGGTGCTCTGCCAGGGCGACGACCAGACCGGAACCCTGGTGCGCGAGTTCGCCGCCGACCCGCGCACCTGCCTGTTCGGCACGATGACGCTGTGGCAGGGCGTCGACGTGCCCGGCACCTCCTGTCAGCTGGTGATCATCGACCGGATCCCGTTCCCGCGGCCCGACGACCCGATCACCGCGGCCCGCACCCAGGCGATCGCCGAGCGGGGCGGCAACGGCTTCATGGCGGTGTCGGCGGTCCACGCCGCGCTGCGACTGGCGCAGGGCGCCGGCCGGTTGATCCGCCGCTCGGACGACCGCGGCGTCGTCGCCTTCCTGGACAGCCGGATGGTCAGCGCCCGGTACGCCGGGTTCCTGCAGCGGTCGCTTCCGCCGTTCTGGCCGACGTCCGACACCGCGCTGGTGCTCAACGCGCTGCGCCGCCTCGACGAGATCGCCGATCAGGCACCGGCCGCCGCTCCGGCTCCAGCGGCGCGGGTCGCAACGCCGACCGGTCAGCAGCGGTTCGCCCGCGAGGCAGGCGAGGTCGAGACGAGCAGTGCGACGGCGTACGACTCGTTGGAATTCGCCGAGGACGACGGGGGAGCGGAGGAGCACCCCGCGCCGGTGGAGGCCGCGCCCGTGGAGACCGTGCCGGTCGCGGCTCCGGTGCCGGCGGCGGCCCCGGGCTGGACCCCGGAGGACGACGAGGAACTCGCGGACGGCATCGGGTTGGGGCTGGACGTCGACGAACTGGCCGACCACCTCGACCGGTCGCCCGACGACGTCGCCGCGCGACTCGCCGCGCTGGGTCTGCGCTGAACGACCGCTGAACCCGGTCGGTGGTGGCACTCTTGGGCGCATGACCGAGACCAAGCACGACACCGGGTTCGACGCGCTGGAGCGCAACCGGTTGGTGGAGACCAACGGCATCGACATCATCGCCGAGTCCGAGCGCACCGCTCGGCCGCGTGACCTGTTCTGGCCGTGGTTCGCGGCGAACGTGTCCGTCTTCGGGATCAGCTACGGCTCGTACGTCCTCGGCTTCGGCCTGTCGTTCTGGCAGGCGATCGTCGTCGCGGTCATCGGGATCGTGCTGTCGTTCCTGCTCTGCGGACTGATCGCGATCGGCGGCAAGCGCGGCTCGGCGCCGACGATGGTGCTGTCGCGGGCGGCTTTCGGTGTCACCGGGCAGAAGGTGCCGGGCGTGATCTCGTGGTTCGTCTCGATCGGCTGGGAGACCTTCCTGGCGATCATGGCGACCCTGGCCACGGCCACCGTCTTCCAGGAGTTGGGCTGGAGCCACGGCACCACCGTGAAGGTGATCGCCGCGCTGGTCGTCGCCGCGATGATCGTGCTGGCCTCCGTCGCCGGCTACCACACGATCATGCGGTTGCAGTCGGTGCTGACCTGGCTGACCGGCATCGCGACGATCGTCTACGTCGCCCTCACCTGGAAGCACATCCACTGGTCGGCCCTGTCCGACCTGCCGAACGGCAGCACCCAGTCGATGATCGGTGCGCTCGTGATGGTGATGACCGGTTTCGGTCTGGGCTGGATCAACATCGCCGCCGACTGGTCCCGCTACCAGTCCCGCAACGCGTCGGGCGCCGCGATCGCCGGATGGAACACCCTCGGCGGTTCGCTGGCGCCGATGCTGTTGGTCGCCTTCGGCACGGCGCTCGCCGGCTCGAGCAAGAGCCTGTCCGACGCCGTCGTCGCCGACCCGGTCGGCGCGCTGGCGACGCTGCTGCCCACCTGGTTCCTGGTGCCCTTCCTGATCGCCGCGATCCTGGCGCTGGTGTCGGGTGCGGTGTTGGGCATCTACTCCTCGGGCCTGACGCTGCTCTCGCTCGGCGTCCGCATCCCGCGGCCGGCCGCCGCGCTGGTCGACGGCGTCATTCTCACCCTCGGCACCATCTGGGTCGTCTTCTTCGCACAGGACTTCCTCGGTCCGTTCCAGAGCTTCCTGATCACGCTCGGTGTGCCGCTGGCCGCCTGGGCCGGGATCATGCTGTCCGACCTGGCGCTGCGGCGCCGCGACTACGACGAGCGCGCCCTGTTCGACCCGAAGGGCCGCTACGGCGCCTTCGACGTCGTCTCGCTCGCGACCCTCGTCGTCGCGTCGGTCATCGGCTGGGGCCTGGTCATCAACAACTTCGCCCAGGACGCCTCCTGGAACAACTGGCAGGGCTACCTGCTCGGTCCGATCGGTGGCAAGGAGGGCACCTGGGCGTACGCGAACATCGGCGTGATCGTGGCGCTCGGCATCGGCTTCCTGGTGACCTTCGTGGCCCGCCGCGGGACCGTACGCCGGCAGGAACAGCTGAGCACCAATGCCGACTGACGAATGGCTGGTCGTCATCGACCCGCAGGCGATCTTCGCCGACCCGGGGACCAGTGACTGGGGCTCGCCGATGTGGGCCGACCGCGTCGGGCGGATCCGGGAGCTGTGCGCGGCGTACGCCGGCCGGGTGGTGCTGACCCGGTTCGTCGCCGACCCGGACCCCCAGGGGTCGTGGCAGCCGTACTACCGGCAGTGGGCGTTCGCGCAGGTGCCGGACCAGGACCCGTTGTACGCCGTCGTCCCCGAGCTCGCCGACGTCACGGCGCCGGTGGTCACCCGGCCGACCTTCGGCAAGTGGGGCCCGCAGTTGCAGGCGATCGTGGGGGATACCCCGCGGTTGGTTCTCGCCGGGGTCAGCACCGACTGCTGCGTCATCGGCACCGCACTGCCGGCGGCCGACGCCGGGGCGACGGTGGTCGTCCGCGCCGACGCGTGCGCCGGCTCGACGCCCGAGAACCACGAGAAGGCGCTCGATGTGATGAGCCTGTTCGGCCCGCAGATCACTGTCGAAGGCCGATGACCCGACCCGCAGCGACGCTGTCGGTGCGGGATGCGAGAGTTTCCGCATGAGTGACGTCCCGTCGTTGGTGCTGGTCAGCGGACCCGAACAACTGCTGGCCGATCGCGCGGTCGCCTCGGTGGTCGACGCCGTCCGCGAGGTCGAGCCCGACGCGGAGACGGTCCGCCTGGACGGCTCGGCGTACGAACCCGGCGCCCTCGCGTTGCACACCAGCCCCAGCCTGTTCGGCGGCCGGAAGGTCGTCGTCGTCCGCGACCTCGACGAGGCCACCGACGCGCTGGTCGACGACCTGACCGCTCTGGTCGCCGCGCCGCTGGACGACGCCGTCGTGGTCGTCACCCACAAGAGCGGCAATCGCGGCAAGCGCGCGCTCGAGGCGGTGAAGAAGGCCGGCGCACGGGTGATCGACGCCCCGGCGATCAAGTCCGACAAGGACAAGTCGGCGTTCGTCAGCAACGAGTTCCGACGGGAGCGGCGCAAGGTCGCCCCCGAGGCCGTACGCGCGCTGTTGGAGGCCGTCGGCGGCGACCTGCGCGAGCTGGCATCGGCGTGCGCCCAGCTGATCGCCGACACCACCGGCGTCATCGACGAGCCGATGGTGCAGCAGTACTACGGCGGCAAGGTGGAGGCGACAGGATTCCGGGTGGCCGACGCGGCGATCGCCGGCAACGCCGGCGAGGCGCTGCGGCTGCTGCGTCACGCGCTCGCCACGGGGCTCGACCCGGTGCCGGTGGTGGCGGTGCTCGCCTCGCAGCTGCGGCAGATCGCGAAGGTCGCCACGGCCGGTCGCGGCTCGTCCGGCAGTCTCGCCAAGGAGCTGGGGATGGCGCCCTGGCAGATCGACCGGGCGCGCTCGGCCGCGCGTGGTTGGGACGGCGACCGGTTGGGCCGGGCGATCCAGGCGGTCGCGGCGGCCGACTTCGAGGTGAAGGGCGGCGGGCGCGACCCGGTCTACGCCGTCGAGCGGGCGATCCTCACCATCTGCCAGGAGCGACGCGGCAACTGACCCCGGTGGACGATTTGGGGCGGCCTGCGGCCCCGGTGTAACGTTGTGCCTTGCGT
>JASLFY010000384.1 GCA_030150425.1 Yimella sp.
TGCTCGCAGCCGTCGGCTACGAGCACCACCAGGTAGCCGATGTTGTACGCCGCCAGCGGCCAGTCCCACGGGCCGGTCGACGCCATCCGACAGAGGTTGACGCCCTGCCACAGCGGCGACAGGCGGGCGGCGAACTCCAGCGCGGCCGGCAGCGTGGCAATCGGGAAGAACGAGCCGCTGAACAGAGTCAGCGGGATCATCAACAGCCGGAAGATCACCGAGAAACCGGACTCGCTCTCGGCGCGCACCGCGTAGGCGTAGACCGGCAGCGCGGCGGCGAGCCCGATCAACACCTGCACGACGATCACCACCGGAACGCTCCACCAGCGGTGGAAGACGTCGAAGAACGCGATCACGACGGTGAACACGACCGAGGTGGTCAGCACCCGGAAGAGGATGAACAGAACGTGGGCCTGCAGCACGTCCTCGACCCGCAGCGGGGTCGCCAGTTGGGCTTCGTAGGTCTTCACCCACTTGCGCATTCCCATCACCGGATAGGTCGTCTCGCCGAAGCCGACCTGCATCGACTGGGAACAGACCATCCCGGGCACCACGAACGCGAGGTAACTGGTCGCGCCCTCCAACGTGGACGGGTCTGCGGTGACGAAGCCGCCGAGCAGGACGCCCATCGCGATGACGTAGAACCACGGCGTGATGAACGACGTGAAGACCGTGCCCCGCCAGGTTCGGCGGTAGACGGTCAGCCAGTAGTCGAGCAGGTGCAGCGGGCTCGGCCCGCCGGCCGGCTGCGCCCCGGTGGCAGTCATCAGTCGACCAACGTTCGACCGGTGAGGCGCAGGAAGACGTCCTCCAGGGTGGCGCGGCGGACCAGGGAGGCGATCGGCCGCAGTCCGGCGTCGGCGACGGCGTGCAACGCACCCTCGCCGTCGGCGGTGTAGAGCAGCAGCCGGTCGGGCAGCACCTCGACGCGGTCGGCGTACGGCGCCACCTTGTCGGCGAGCGCCTCGTGTTCGCCGATGCCGAAGCGCAGCTCGGCGACCTCGCGGCTGGAGTAGCTGTCGATCAGTTCGCGCGGCGAGCCCTCGGCGGCGATGACGCCCTTGTCCATCACCACGAGCCGGTCGCAGAGCTGCTCGGCCTCGTCCATGTAGTGGGTGGTCAGGACCAGCGTGACGCCCTGCTGTTTGAGCCGGAACAGCTTGTCCCACAACAGGTGTCGCGCCTGCGGGTCGAGGCCGGTGGTCGGCTCGTCGAGCAGCAGGATCTCCGGGTCGTTGATCAGCGAGCGGGCGATGGTCAGGCGCCGCTTCATACCGCCGGACATCGCCTCGACCCGCCCGTCGGCCTTGTCGGTGAGCTGGGCGAACTCCAACAACTCGTCGGCCTTGGCCCGCACCTGCTTGCGCGGGATGCCGAAGTAGCGGCCGTAGACGATGAGGTTGTCGCGCACGCTGAGCTCGTTGTCGAGCGTGTCCTCCTGCGGGCAGACGCCGATCCGGGCGCGGATGCTCGGCCCGTCGGTGGCGGGGTCCATGCCGAGGATCTCCAGGTCTCCGGCCGTACGCGGGGAGACGGTGGCGATCATCCGCATCGTCGAGGACTTCCCGGCGCCGTTGGGGCCGAGGAAACCGAACGCCTCGCCCGGGCGCACGCTGACGTCGATCCCGCGTACGGCCTCGAAGTCGCCGAAGTTCTTGCGCAGTCCGGCAGCCCGGATCATCGGTGTGTCCACGGGCGAGGAGGCTACCGGTGGCCACCGACAACCGGCGACCGGTTTCCGCCTCTCAGCGGCCGGTGACCGAACAGATGCAGGAGCGGTTGCCCTCGGCGTCCGCCAACACCCAGTACGACGGTGCCGCGGCGTCGCTGACGAGCGTGCCGCCGGCGTCGATCGCGGCCTGCACGCGCCGCTCCGCCTCGTCCGCGGCCACCCACACGTCGAAGTGCCAGCGCTGCTCGAAGTCCTGGTCGGGCAGCTCCGGACCGCCGTCGCTCTTGCCCTGCCAACAGATCGTCGGCACCTGGCCACTCGCGTCGACCGGCTCACCGTTCTTGACCTCGCTGCCCAACAGCGCGGCGTAGAACGGGGCGAGCTTCTCCCCCGCGGGGCTGTCCAGCCCGAGCTCGAGCTGGGTGAGCCCACCGGGGTCGGCGGTCGCGCCGACGGCCGCGGCGTGGGCGCTGATCTCCCGGGCCAGCGCGAGGTCGCGCTCGGTGATTCCGCCGACGTCGTGGCTGACCAGGGTGACGATGACCTCGGGGTAGCTGAGGCTGATGTCGGGGTGGTGGTTCGCCGCCTCGGCCGACGCGCCGATCCGGTTCACCAGGTCGAGGCCGGTGGCGAAGTCACCGGTGTGGAAGCGGGCCTTCAGCCGGCCGAGGATCTGCCGCCAGTCGGTGAGGCCGGCGTCGCGTACGGCTGCGGTGGTCAGTTTCTGATCGCTCATGTCACGACCGTACGACCGGTTGCGGACGGTGTGGGTCCGCAACCGGTCGTCGCCCCCCGGCCTCTCATCCCCCGGCTTTCACTTCATCGGCATCAAGACCGTGTCGACGAGGTAGACGGTGGCGTTCGCGGTCTGCACGTTCCCGCAGAGCACCTTCGCGCCGGCCACGTCGACGTCCGGCACCATGCCCGTGACGGAGATCGAGTCGCCGGCCAACGTCGTGTGGCTGCCGGCCAACTGGTTCGGGGCGAGCCGACCCTTGACGACGTGGTGGGTCAGCAGTGCGGTGAGCGCGGTCTTGTCGTTCAGGGTCTTGTCGAGCGCGGCCTTCGGCAACTTCGCGAAGGCGGAGTTCACCGGGGCGAAAACAGTGATGTCCTTGCTGGTGTTCAAGGTGTCGACCAGACCGGCCTTCTTGACCGCGGCGACCAGGGTCGTCAGCAGTGGGTTGTTGCTCGCGGCGGTGGCAACCGGGTCCTTCGCCATCCCGGAGAACGAGCCGGAGCCGGACGAGGGGACCTTCGCGCAGCCGGTGCCGAAGCGGGCCGTCGAGCCGGTCATCGAGCCCATGGAGCTGCTCATCGAGCTGGACATCGGGGACGACATCGGGTCGGACGACATGGACGACGACATCGAGTCGGACATCGGCGACGACATCGAACTGCTCGACCCGGACGAGTCCGAACCGCCGCAGGCAGTCAGTCCGAGCGCGGCGGTCGCGGCGAGCGCGAGGGTGGGGGTGAGGCGCTTCATGAGGTTCTCCTGACATCGGAAGTTGACATCAGGGGTTCGCCACCGACTCCTCAGCGGATTGGTCGAATCACTTTTGTTTCCAATGGTTTTCAGCGCACATTGACGACGATCTCGTGGTAGCCGGAGGCGCCGTCGGGGAACGGGTCTGCGCGCTGGTCGGTCTGCACCGCGTTGCTCGTGCCGTACACGCAGCGGGCCCGCAGCCGGTGCTGTCCGGCGGTCGCCTGCCAGGGGAACCACCACTGTCTCCAGTAGTCGATCGAGACGTCGGCGCCCATCCGCGCCTGCTGCCACGGCCCGTCGTCGATCTGCACCTGCACCGCGCGTACGCCCTGGAACTGCGCCCACGCGGTCCCGCCGATGGCGACCGTCCCGGCCTTCACGGTGGCCAGTGAGGTCGGGGTGTCGATCCGCGTCTCGGGTTTGACCGGCCCCTTCTCGGCCCATCCCCGCACGGTCCAGTACGCCTTGTGGTCGGCGTACGTCGTCACGGTCAGGCGGGTGACCCACTTGGTGGCGCCGACGTAGCCGTACAGCCCGGGCGTCACCAGTCGTGCGGGGTAGCCGTGTTCGCGCGGCAGCAGTTCGCCGTTCATGCCGACCGCGAGCAGCGCGCCGCGTTCGACGTCGGTGAGGGCGGCCAGCGGGGTCGAGGAGGTGTAGCCGTCCGAGGAGGTCGACAGCACCTGGTCGTTGCCCGGCTTCGGTCGCGCCCGGGCGAGCAGCTCGCGCACCGGGATTCCGGTCCAGCGCGCTCCCCCGGCGTACTCGCCGCCGACCTCGTTGCTGACGCAGCAGAGCGTCACGTCGGACTCGACCAGCGGCATCGCCATGATCTCGGCGTACGTGAACCGCTGCGGCGCCTCGACCTCGCCGTCGATCTCCAGGGTCCAGTCGTCGGCCGACAGGCGCGGGACGACCAGGGCGGTGTCGACCCGGTAGAAGCTGCCGTTCGGGGTGCGCAGCGGGGTGATCCCGCTGACCGGCAGGTCGGCCGGCAGCGCGGGCAGCGGCTTGCGGACCCGCGGGAGCGTGCCGACGATCTTGGCGGCCCCGGCGACCGACTGACCGACGCTCATCGCCAGCAGTCCGCCCACCGATGCAACACCGGAGAGCAGCAGGGCGCGCCGACTCGTGCCGGAATCGTCCTGTCCCGCAACGGAATGCAGCCACTGGAACCCACCGAGCCCGACGATCGCGGTCACCACACTGGGCAAGAGGGAGCTCAGGTCGGCGGTCGGACGCGAGGTCGCGGCGGCGCCGGCCGCGACGACCAACAGCGCGAGCAGCCCGAACCCGACCGGGTAGCTGCGTCGCCCGACGATCCCCGCGACCGCGGCCAGCAGCAGGGTCACGATCGCGATCCCGGCCAGCAGGAACGGCTTGTCGTTGGTGCCGAAGGTGCTGACCGCCCACTCCTTGACCGGGGTCGGCGTCGCGTCGATCACCGTCGACCCGACGGCGTACGGCGGGGAGGCGTCGGGGCGGATCAGCCCGGCGACCAGGTGGCCGGCGCCCGCACCGAGCAGGGTCGCGCCGACGCCGCTCAGCGCGGCGCGGCTCTCTGCGCGTACGTCCATCAGAACGCCGCCAGTGCGAGCGGTTTGGTGGTGGGCTGCGCCGATCCACCCGCGGGTTCGAGGGTGATCCCGACCCCGACCGCGCGGGCCGCGTTGCCGTGGAGCTCCATCGCGACGACGCCGTCCTGCGGGCCGGGCAGCACCCCGGCCGACACCATCGAACCGTCCGGCTGCTGCAGCCACAGCTGGTACGAGCGGCCGGTGGGCGCCGCTCCGATCAGGGCCGACCGGAAGACCGCCTTCCCCATCGTCTGCGAGCGGGTGACCGTGGCGGTGTGGCCCGGCATCTCGAGGGTGTAGGTGCGCGCGTCGGCCGCCTGGCTGACCTGGGTCATCGCGTTCACCGGGGCGGTGGACCGGTGGGCCGCACCGATCGCCACTCCGCCGACGCCGATCACCGCGGCCGCCGCGGCCGCGGT
>JASLFY010000039.1 GCA_030150425.1 Yimella sp.
GGCGACGCCGGCGTCGACGCCCTCGGCGGCGACGGCGCGCGGCCGGTTCAGCAACGGCGAGGTCGGGACGGCGGCAACATCGGACATGAGTCCAGACTACGTCCCGTGGCGGCCACCTACACTGGCGCCCATGACCGACCCGAACGAGCCCGACGACCGCCCGGCCGCCGCAGGTGAGCGCCCCGAACCGCCGCCGACGCCCGCTCGCCCGGTCGACGACACCGAACCCGCCACCGGCGCCGCCGATGACGTCGACAACCGGAACGGCGGGAACGACGACAACACTGACGACTTCGACGAGCCGGACGAGAAGAAGCGCGCCGGGTGCTTCAAGGTCGGCTGCATCACCGTGCTGGTCATGGCCGTCGTCAGCGTCCTCGCGATCGGCGGTTTCGCGTTCTACCTGAACTACAAGTTCGACAACAACGTCCACAAGGAGGCGTTGCTGCCGACCGGGTCCGGCCCGACCCGCGACGCCCGCGCCGGCGACTCGCAGAACATCCTGCTGCTGGGCTCCGACTCGCGCTCCCAGGACCTCACCGACGCCAGCCGGTCCGACGTCATCCAGCTGGTCCACATCTCCAGCGACCACAAGACCGTCCAGGTCATCCACTTCCCGCGTGACCTCTACGTCGACATCCCGGGCCACGGCAAGAACAAGATCAACGCCGCGTACGCCTACGGCAAGGTTCCACTGCTGGTCGAGACCCTGCAGAACCTGCTCGACGTGAAGATCGACAGCGCCGCGATCATCGGCTTCGACGGCTTCGCGAAGCTGACCAACACCGTCGGCGGCGTCGACCTGTACGTCTCGCAGGCGTACAACGAGGGCGGCTTCGGAAAGTGGGACGTCGGCGTCCACCACATGAACGGCGAGCAGGCCCTGGCCTTCGTCCGCGAGCGCCACCAGCTCAAGGAGGGCGACATCGACCGCGGTCGCAACCAGCAGCGCTGGATCAAGGCGGTCATGTCCAAGACGCTCCAGGCCGGCACCCTGTTGAACCCGCTGAAGCTGTCGAGCGTCATCGACGACGTCACCGCCGACGGCAACATGACGGTCGACAAGAACCTCGACCTGAAGAGCCTCGGCTGGCAGATGCGCAGCCTGCGGATGAGCAACGTCAGCTTCTACACCGCACCCTTCAGCGGGTTCGCCAAGAACCCCACCGCGGGCGACATCGACGTGGTCGACGCCCCGAAGATGAAGACGCTCGGCGACGCCCTGCGCTACGACGACTTCAGCGTCTTCACCGGCACCAAGAACGCGCTCCAGTAGCGCCCGCCCTGACCCACCCGAGAGGTAGACGATGCCCATCGAACTCGACCCCGACATGCCCCGCGAGCTGGCCCCGCTGGCCTGGTTGATCGGCCGCTGGGAGGGCGCCGGCGTGGTCGGCTACCCGACCATCGAGTCGGCCAACTTCGGCCAGGAGATCCACTGCTTCCACGACGGTCGTCCGTTCCTGGAGTGGCACTCCCGCACCTGGTTGCTGGACGCCGAGGGCAACAAGGTGCGCCCGCTGGCCACCGAGCTGGGGTTCTGGCGACCGCTGCCGAACGACGAGGTCGAGCTGCTGCTGACCCACCCGACCGGCGTGGTCGAGATGTACTACGGCAAGACCTCGCCGGCGAAGGTCGAACTGCGCACCGACGGGGTGCTGCGCAGCCCGAGCGCAAAGGAGTACTCCGCGGGCTCCCGGATGTACGGCTACGTCAACAGCAACCTGATGTGGGCGATGGACATGGCCGCGATGGGCCAGTCACTGCAGAGCCACGTCTCGGCGGAACTCAAGCGGGTCGCGAACCGCTGATCAGCGGGCGAAGACCCACAACAGCGCGTACGGCGCCATCCCGGCGACCAACACACTCGCCGCGCCGAGCGCGGCCTGGTTCCACGGGTGCAGCACCCCGCGCAGCACCACGCGCAGCGCGTACGCGACGCCGCAGGCGACCAGGGCGCTGAGCATCGGGATGTTCCACTGGTGGTCGCCGGCGGCCCCGATCGCCCAGCCGGTCACGGCCGACAGCAGCAGCCCGATCGGCAGGGACCACTCGTGTGCGGTGGCGCGCGCGTGGGCGACCAGGTCGGCGACCAGCCCGATCGCGACGCCGGCGCAGGCGGCGTACGTCGCGAAGGCGCCGTGGAACTCGATCACCGTCGGCAGGTAGAACGCGCCGGTCGCCAGCAACGCCAGCACCAGCGCGGCGCCCGCGATCGACTCGGTGAGTCGCGGCCGGGCGTCCCGGCGCAGCATCTCGGCGAGGAAGGCGACCATCAGCCCGATCGCCAGGGCGGTGCCGAGCCAGCGCAGGTTGCCCGCACGGTCGGCGGTCAGCTCGACCACGCCGACACAGGCGGTGCCGACCAACGCCGTACGGGTGGAGACGGCGGCATTCGGCAGCCGCAGCAACCGTGGTGCGCCCACTGCGAGCACAACCCCGACCGCGATGACGGCGACGGCGAGAGCGACGGCTCCGAGGCGGGCACCTCCGGCGACCAGCGCGGCGCCGACGACACCGACGGCGGCGCCGACCACCCCCGGCCCGGCGGGCGGCAGCGGTCGTTCGTCGGCGATCGGGTCGGCCATCACGGCCGACATCCTCGCACGACCTCCGGGCATCAGCCCCCCGCGAACGGCGGAAGAACCTCCAACACATCGCTCGCGGCCAGGTCGGTCTTCGCGTCCACGCGGCGGCCGTCGACCAGCAGGGCGCAGTGGTCGAGCACCCCGGCGAGTGCCGGATGGCGCTCGCGGGCGACGGTCAACGCCGACCCCACCGTCGCGGCGTCGATGCTCTCCTCGGCGACTCCGGCGGCGGCCTTGGCCCCGGCCCAGTAACGAACGGTCGGCATGGCGCCACGGTAGCCCGGCCCGGCCGACCCGACTGTCGGCTGGGTCACCAAAGGGCGGAACCACAGGGTGTCACCAGGGGCAGCGCCCTATTCTTTGCAGGCATGGCCAGTCTGCTGCTGCTCACCGACGCCCGCGGGGCGAGCGTCGAGGTGCTGCCGGCCCTGGCCCTGCTATCCCACCGCGTCCGCGTCCTGCCGGCCGAACCGGACCTGCTGGCCGATCCCCCGCCGGCCGACGCGATCCTGGTCGACTGCCGCCGTGACCTCGGCGGCGCCCGCCAGCTCGCCCGTCTGGTGCGCGGCAGCGGCACCAGCGTGCCGCTGCTCGGCGTGTTCACCGAGGGCGGCCTCACGGTGCTGACCACCGACTGGGGCTTCGACGACATCCTGCTCGAGACCGCCGGCCCGGCCGAGGTCGAGGCCCGGTTGCGTCTCGCGACCAGCCGCAGCGGCGCGGGCGAGGACGACGACTCGACCAAGATCGTCGCCGGTGAACTGGTGATCGACGAGCAGTCGTACACCGCCAAGATCGAGGGTCGGTCGCTGGACCTGACGTACAAGGAGTTCGAGCTGCTCAAGCATCTCGCCAGCTACCCGGGCCGGGTCTTCACCCGCGCCCAACTGCTGCAGGAGGTCTGGGGCTACGACTACTTCGGCGGCACCCGCACGGTCGACGTCCACGTGCGCCGGCTGCGCGCCAAGCTGGGCCCGGAGAACGAGAGCTTCATCGGCACCGTGCGCAACGTCGGCTACCGGTTCGCCAGCAGCCGCGAACTGGCCGACGCCGAGAACGACGGCGAGGCGGGCGCGGAGCCCAGCGACGGGGAACCTGCCAAGATCGAACGGTGAGCACCCTCAGCGCCGACGAGCAGCAGCAGATCCGCGACCTCAACGAGCTGGTCCGGGCGACCGACGGCGTCGCCCCGTTCTCCGAGGCGACCCTGCTGGCGTTGGCCGGTGACGGCGAGAGCGACGTCCACCTCTACACCGGCGACCTGAGGGCGGATCCGGTGGAGGCGTACGCGTACGTCCACACCGAGGACGACGGGACCTCCTGGGCCGAACTGGCGGTCCACCCCGACCACCGTCGCGCCGGCCTCGGGCGGATGTTCCTCGGACTGGCGCTGGACGAGAACCCCGACGTACGCGTCTGGGCGCACGGTGACCTGCCCGCCGCCCGCGCGCTCGCGGCGGCGGAGGGCCTGGCGCCGGTCCGCGACCTGTGGGTGATGTCGCGCGCCGTCGACGCCTCCCCCACGATCGCCGAACCCGTTCTGCCGCAAGGCTTTTCGAGCCGTACGTTCCAGCCCGGCGACGAGGACCCGTGGCTCGACCTGAACGCCCGGGCGTTCGTGCACCACCCCGAGCAGGGGCGGATGACCCGCGCCGACCTCGATGCCCGGATGGCCGAGCCGTGGTTCGACCCGGCCGGTCTGCTGTTCATCGTCGACGACTCCACCGGCGAGCTCGCCGCGAGCCACTGGACGAAGGTGGCCGATCCGACCAGCGGGGTCGGTGAGGTCTACGTCGTCGCCGTCGACCCCGCGCACCAGGGCAAGGGCCTCGGCAACGCGGTCACCGCCCTCGGCCTGGCCCATCTCGCCGGCCGCGGCCTGAACACGATCGAGCTGTACGTCGAGGGCGACAACGCCCCGGCGATCGCGACGTACCGCCGCTGGGGGTTCGATCGGTCCGCCCAGCACGTGATGTACGCCCGGGCCCGCTGACAGCGCCCCCGGCCGCCTGCCACGATGGGGGCATGGATTCCGCGGAGACGAACACCTCCCCACGCCCCGAAACACAGCCCGAGAACCCCCAGCCGACCGCCAGTGACGTCGCTCTGGCCCGGATGGCGCAGCGGGCGCAGCGCGCTCGCGGGTCCAACGGGCGGTTCATCCGGTCGGCCGACGGCACGGTGGAGGCCGTCGAGGGCGAGGAGTTGCCCGACGACCGGTTCCTCGACCGCGAGGTCTCCTGGCTGCAGTTCAACGAGCGGGTCCTGGAGATGGCGAACGACCAGGCGGTCCCGCTGCTGGAGCGCGCCCGCTTCCTGGCCATCTTTGCCAGCAACCTCGACGAGTTCTTCATGGTGCGCGTCGCCGGCCTGAAGCGCCGCATCGCCGCGGGCATCGCCGTACGCTCCGCCTCCGGCCTCGAACCGCGCGAGGTGCTCGACGCCATCTCCCGCGCGGCCCACGACCTGATGGACCAGCACGCCCACGCCTTCCAGGGCGTGATCCGCCCGGCGCTCGCCGAGGAGGGCATCGACCTGCTGCGCCCGGAGCAGCTGACCGAGGACGAGCGGGCCCACTGCACCGAATTCTTCACCAGCCGCGTCTACCCGGTGCTGACCCCGCTGGCCGTCGACCCGGCCCACCCGTTCCCGTACATCTCCGGCCTGTCGCTGAACCTGGCCGTGCTGCTCGGCAACCCGAGCACCGGCCGCGAACACTTCGCCCGGGTCAAGGTGCCGCCGTCGCTGCCGCGGTTCATCCATCTGCCGGGTAAGGACGAGGACGGCGACGAGGACCTCTACCAGGACCGCTTCGTGTCGCTGGAGGACGTCATCGCCGACAACATCGGTCGGCTGTTCCCGGGGATGGAGGTGCGCGAGCACTTCACCTTCCGGGTCACCCGCAACGAGGACCTCGAGGTCGAGGAGGACGACGCGGAGAACCTGCTCACCGCGTTGGAGAAGGAGCTCACCCGGCGCCGGTTCGGTGCCGCCGTACGCCTGGAGGTCGCCGACGACATCGACGACCACGTCCTCGACATGCTGGTGCGCGAGCTCGGGATCCGCGGCAGCGAGGTCTACCGTCTGCCCGAGCCGCTGGACCTGCGCGGCATGAACGTGATCGCCGACCTGAGCCGCACCGAACTGCGCTGGCCGGCATTCGTCGCCAAGGCCCACCCTGCCCTCTCGCCGGTCGAGCGTTCGTCGCAGGCCGACGTGCTCTCGGAGATGCGGCAGTCGGACGTGCTGCTGCACCACCCGTACGACTCGTTCTCCACCTCCGTGCAGGCGTTCATCGAGCAGGCCGCCGCGGACCCGCACGTCCTGGCGATCAAGCAGACGCTGTACCGCACCAGTGGTGACAGCCCGATCATCGAGGCGTTGATCGAGGCGGCCGAGGCCGGCAAGCAGGTGCTCGCCGTCGTCGAGATCAAGGCGCGGTTCGACGAGGAGAACAACATCACCTGGGCCCGCAAGCTGGAGCGGGCCGGCGTCCACGTCGTCTATGGCCTGGTCGGGCTGAAGACCCACGCCAAGCTGTGTCTGGTGGTCCGCCAGGAGGGCGACACGATCCGCCGCTACTGCCACGTCGGCACCGGCAACTACAACCCGAAGACCGCGCGGTTGTACGAGGACCTCGGCCTGCTGACCACCGACCCGGTCGTCGGCGAGGACATCACCCGACTGTTCAACCAGCTGTCCGGCATGGCGCCCCGCGCCCGGTTCAAGCGACTGCTGGTGGCGCCCCGCTCGGTGCGCAAGGGCCTGCTGGAGCAGATCCAGCGAGCCGTCGACGCCGCCCACGACGGGCTCCGGGCGGAGGTGCAGATCAAGGTCAACTCGATGGTCGACGAGAAGATCATCGACGCGCTCTACCAGGCGTCCCGCGCCGGAGTCGCGGTCGACGTGTGGGTGCGCGGCATTTGTGCGCTGCGCCCGGGCGTGCCCGGCCTGTCGGACAACATCCGCGTACGGTCCGTTCTCGGCCGCTTCCTGGAGCATTCTCGGATCTTCCGGTTCGCGGTCGAGGGCTCGGACGACGTCGTCTACATCGGCAGCGCCGACATGATGCACCGCAACCTGGACCGCCGGGTCGAGGCGCTGGTGCAGATCGTCGACCCGAACCACGTCGCCGCGCTGAGTGACCTGCTGGCGCTCGGCATGGCCGACACCACGTCGTCCTGGCACCTGCAGGGTGACGGCCACTGGGAGCGCCACGCCCGCGACACCGACGGCAACCCGCTCGTCGAGGTGCAGGCCTCGCTGATCGAGGCCTACTCGCGCCGCCGGGTCAAGGCCGCCCGCCGGTGAGCTCCCCCCGAGAGCCCCTGGTCGCCGCCAGCGGCATGGTGCTCTGGCGGCGCCAGCGCAGCGCGCTTGAGGTGCTGCTGGTGCACCGGCCGAAGTACAACGACTGGGCCTGGCCCAAGGGCAAGCTCGACCCCGGTGAAGGATGGATGGAAGCCGCCCTCCGCGAAACCATGGAGGAGACCGGGCTGCGCGGTCAGGTCGGGATCCCACTGCCCGACTCCAGCTACCCGCTGCGCAACGGCGACCTGAAACAGGTGAAGTACTGGGCCGGTCGGGCCATCGGCGGTTCGGGACGGCTCGAGAACGAGATCGACGAGGTCGCCTGGCTGCCGGTCGACCGCGCCCACGACCGCCTGTCGTACGTCCGCGACAGCGTGCAGTTGCAGGCCATCGTCGACGCCGACCGCCGAGGGCTGCTCGACACCTGGCCGCTGCTGGTCGTGCGTCACGCCGACGCCGTCGGCCGCAGCGAGTGGGCCGGCGAGGACCCGCAGCGGCCGTTGTCGACGTCCGGCACCGCGCGTGCGGCGGCGATCGCGCCGCTGTTGTCCGCGTACGCCGTGACCCGGGTGATCAGTTCGCCGTCGCTGCGCTGCGTCGACACGGTCGAGCCCTACCTGCAGCGCTCCCACCTGACCGCCTCGCTCAAGGGCGGACTGTCCGAGGAGGGGTTCGCCGACGACCCGCGCAAGGTCGTACGTCGGATGAGCAAGGTGTTCGCCGACGGCGAGCCGACCGCGCTGTGCAGCCATCGGCCGCTGCTGCCGACGATGCTGCTGCAGCTCGCCGGCCATGCGGTGCCCGGATCGCTGGCCGCGACGACCCTGCAGGGCCTGGCCGCCGGTGGCCTCGACAAAGGCGAGATCGTGGCCTGTCAGGTGGCCGGCGTCGGTGACACCGCGCGCATCGTCTCGGTGGAGCGGCACCGCCCCTGAGTCGTCGACCGTCGACCCATGTGGTCCGCACGCGCGACTAGCACGGCCGCTCCGCGCAGTGGCGGGTGTCACGCAAGCACTGATCGAAAACTTGCCTTCGGTTAACCGTGCGTTCACCCGCCGACGGCCGATGCGTCACTCACGCTGCCTACCTTCACGACATGTCGGGCGAATGCCCCGACGCCGAAGACATTTCCCGTTCCGGAGAGGTTCCCCGTGAAGATCACCCACATCGGCCGCAGCACCAGTGTTGCGCTGGTTGCCGCCATCGCCCTTGCCGGCTGCGGTAGCTCGAGCAACAACGACGCGTCCAGCAGCAGCGCGGGCGGCGCAGGCAGCAGCAGCAACGGTGGCAGCGCCGCTGCCGGCTCGGCCGACTGCTTCAGCGGCTCGCTGAAGGCCGAGGGCTCCACCGCCCAGGGCAACGCGATCACCCAGGCGATCTCCGCCTACCAGGCGAAGTGCTCCGGCGCGAAGGTCTCCTACAACGGCACCGGCTCCGGCGCGGGCATCACCGCCTTCACCGGCAAGCAGGCCGACTTCGCCGGCTCCGACTCGGCGCTGAACCCCGACAAGGGCGAGCCGGCCAAGGCCAAGGCCGCGTGCTCCTCCGACGCGCTCGACCTGCCGATGGTCACCGGCCCGATCGCCGTGTCGTACAACCTCAAGGGTGTCGACAAGCTGATCCTGACCCCCGACCTGATCGCCAAGATCTTCGCCGGCAAGATCACCAAGTGGAACGACCCGGCCATCGTTGCCGCCAACAAGGGCGTCTCGATCCCGGACAAGGCGATCACCGTCTTCTTCCGCTCCGACTCTTCGGGCACCACGGACAACTTCACCAAGTACATGAACAAGACCGCCCCGTCGGTCTGGACCCAGAAGCACGACAAGGCCTGGAAGGGCAGCGTCGGCCAGGGCAAGGCCAAGTCGGCCGGTGTCGCGTCCGCGGTGAAGTCGACCGACGGTGGCATCAGCTACGTCGAGTGGTCCTACGCCGTTCAGAACCAGCTGCAGATGGCGCAGCTCGACTCGGGCAAGGGCCCGGTCGAACTGACCGCCGACTCGGCCGCGAAGGGTGTCGAGTCCGCCAAGATCAAGGGCACCGGCAACGACCTGTCGCTCGACCTGAACTACAAGCCGGACACCGCGGGCGCCTACCCGCTGCTGCTGGTCACCTACGAAATCGTCTGCTCGAAGTACCCGGACGCCACCAAGGGCAAGAACGTCAAGTCGTTCCTGAACTTCATGGCTTCGGACGAGTTCCAGTCCACGCTGACCAAGGTCGGCTCGGCGCCGCTGCCGAAGTCGATCCAGACCAAGGTCCAGGCCGCGGTCAACAGCATCGCCTGATCCACGCTGACATCTCGCTGAACGGTCGGCCGCGGGTCGCCGGGGCCAACACCCCGGCGCCCTGCGGCCGACCTTTCGCTACCGTCAGACCTCTCCACCCCGTCTCCCTGCGAGGAAACCCATGACTTCGTCCACCGGCGCATCGTTCGCCGACGAGACACCCGGACCCGACGGCAAGAAGCCGCTCGAGGGCGACAACGCGAGCACCGGCCGCACCGCCGACAAGATCTTCTTCGGGATGGCGAGCGGCTCCGGCCTCATCGTGATCCTGCTGGTCGTGCTGGTCGGCGTCTTTCTGGTCGCCCAGGCCGCCCCGGCACTCGGCAAGAACCACCCCGGCTTCTCGACCTTCTTCACCTCGCGCGACTGGAATGTCAGCGACCCGATGCACTTCGGCATCGTCCAGATGCTCTGGACCACGGTCGCCTCCTCCGTGGTCGCCCTGGTCGTGGCCGTCCCCTTCGCGATCGCGCTGGGCCTCTTCCTCACGCAGTACTCCCCAGGTTGGCTCGCCAAGCCGGCCGCGATCCTGATCGACCTCCTGTCGGCCGTCCCGTCGATCGTCTACGGCCTCTGGGGCATCGCGATCTTCCAGCAGAGCAGCATGTTCCAGCCGGTTCAGCACTTCTTGTCCGACGTGCTCGGTTGGATTCCGCTGTTCAGCTCCAAGACCGCGATCGGTGACAGCACCTCCAACATCTTCTTCGTCGGGATCGTGCTGGCGATCATGATCCTGCCGATCATCACCGCGCTGGTCCGGGAAATCTTCGCCCAGACCCCGGCGGCCCACAAGGAGGCCGCGCTCGCGCTCGGGGCCACCAAATGGGAGATGATCCGCACCACCGTGCTGCCGTTCGGCAAGCCCGGCATCATCAGCGCCTCGATGCTCGGCCTCGGCCGGGCGCTCGGCGAAACCATCGCTGTCATGTTCATCCTGAGTACGCTCGCCGACGGGACGAAATGGACCTGGTCGCTGTTCAACGGCGGCTACACCTTCGCCTCCAAGATCGCCAGTGATCAGGCCGAGATCTCCGGGGACGCCACCGGCGCCTACATCGCCGCCGGCCTGGTGCTCTTCATC
>JASLFY010000062.1 GCA_030150425.1 Yimella sp.
GGTCGGGTCGTCCTTGCCGTTGCCCTTGGCGCCTCCGGTCCGTCCACCGATGGTCGGGCAGACGGCGGCCGCGATCAGGCAGAGCACCGCCGCGGCGTAGAACGCCATGTCGTACGTGCCCTCGCTGTCGCGCACCCACCCGGCGACGGACGCGGTGACCGCCGCGCCGAGCTGGTGACTGGCGAACACCCACCCGAACACCACTGGCGCCCGGTCGCCGAAGTGTTCCCGGCAGAGCGTCATCGTCGGCGGGACCGTGGCGACCCAGTCCAGGCCGTAGAACAGGATGAACGCCAGCATGTTCGGGTGCATCTGGTTGCTGAACAGGGACGGCAGCGCGAACAGCGACAGGCCGCGGCCGAAGTAGTAGATGCCGAGCAGCAGGCGGGCGTCGACCCGGTCGGTGAGCCAGCCCGAGGCGATGGTGCCGACGATGTCGAAGATGCCGACCAGGGCGAGCAGCCCGGCGGCCGCCTGTTCACCCATCCCGTGGTCCATCGCGGCCGGGATGAAGTGGGTGCCGACGAGGCCGTTCGTGCTCGCCCCGCAGACGGCGAAGGTGCCGGCCAGCAACCAGAACGCGCGGTGGTGCAGGGCGTCCCGCAGGGTGCCGATCGCCAGTGCGGCCGCGTTGCCGACCTTCACCGTGGTCGGCGGTGCGTCGGGGGCGGCGCCGTACGCGGTCGTGCCGAGGTCCTCGGGCCGGTTGCGCATGAACAGCATCACCAGCGGAATCGCGCACCACGCGGCGACACCGATGGTGGTCGACGCCGCGCGCCAGCCCTGGTGGGTCGACAGCCACGCCATCACCGGCAGGAAGGCCAGCTGCCCGGTGGCGTTCGCGGCGCTGAGCACGCCGGAGACCAGGCCGCGCCGGGCCACGAACCAGCGGCCGGTGATGGTGGCGACCAGCGACATCGAGATGGCGCCGGTGCCGAGTCCGATCAGCACACCCCAGCAGGCGATCAGCTGCCAGGGCGAGGTCATCCAGCGGGGGAGGACCGACCCGAGCCCGATCAGCAGCAGCGCTCCGGCCATGACCGGCCGCACCCCGAAGCGCTCCATCAGCGCGGCGGAGAACGGCGCGGTGAGGCCGAAGAGCACCAGGTTGATCGACACCGCGGTGCCCATCAGGCCCATCGACCAGCCGAACTCGTGGTGCAGCGGATCCATCAGTACGCCGGGAGCGGCGCGGAAGCCGGCGCTGCCCATCATCGTCAGCAGCGTGACGGCGGCGATGATCCAGGCGGGGTGCAGGCACCGACGTCCGGCAGGCGTCGTCGGGCCATTGGTCATGGGGTGAGTGTGCTGGACGCCTGCCGGTTCGCACAGCACGCGGTCGGATGGTGGTCGTGTCGTCGATACGATGGCGCGCATGGGAAGACAGCGTGTGCCCGAGGGTCCGCCGCCGGCGCCGGTGGTGCAGAAGTTGCGGATCCAGTACGCCAAGCGTGGGCGCCTGCGGTTCACCTCCTCGCGTGACTTCCAGCGGGCGCTGGAGCGCGCCGTACGTCGGGCTCAGGTGCCGGTCGCGTTCAGCGCCGGCTTCCACCCGCACCCGCGGATCTCGTACGCCAACGCCAGCGCCACCGGCACCGCCAGCGAGGCCGAGTACTTCGAGCTGGCGCTGCAGCGCGAGTGCGACCCGGAGCAGGTGCGCCGTGACCTCGACGCCGCGCTGCCCGACGGTCTCGATGTCGTGAAGGTGATCGTTGCGCCGACCGGTGCGCTCGCCGACCGGCTCGAGGGCAGTTCGTGGCGGCTGGAGTTCGCCGACCCCGCCGACGCCGAGTCGTTGCCCGCGCTGGTCGAGGGTCTGCTGGTCCGGGAGCAGGTCGAGGTGACCCGGATGATGAAGTCCGGCCCGCGTACGTTCGACGTCCGGTCCGCGATCAAGCGGCTGACCGCCGCCCCGGCGGCGCTCGAGCTGGTGCTCGCGCACACCACGCCTGTGGTCCGCCCGGACGACGTGCTGACCGCGCTGGAGCAGGTGAGCGGGTCCGCGTTCGTGCGCCGCCCGCTGATCACGCGGCTCGCCCAGGGCCCGCTGTCCGACGACGGCACGGTGTCCGATCCGCTGGCCACGGCCGACCTCTCGGACTGACGGCGACCGGGTCCGTCGACCGGCGCCGGGATCCGTCGATCCGGTCGGTGGTGTGCGATAATGCACATCGGTCACGCCGTACACCACACCTACGCCGTGCCCCGTCGCTCGGCAGTAGCGCGTTTACCGCGCCGCCCGACCAGCGACGGCATCGGCCAGTGCCGCGCAATGCGCGAGCTGCCCCGATGCAACAGCCGACTTCTCGTCGCCGGCCCGAACCCCGGGCGCGACGGCTCGAACCGCGACATGCGGGTGCGCGAGGTGCAAGCCTCAGGTTGTGGGCCGCCTCGCATGCTGACGACGAAGGAGGGGCATGGCCCCCCAGCAGAACGACAATTCGACCGACGGACTCTTCTCGCAGGCAGCCTCGGTCAGCCCGCAGACCACGGCTCCGGCCGCCGCGCCCGGTAGCGCCTTCGGTCTGCTCTTCCAGACTCCGGACCTCGAGGTGCGTGCGCCCCGCCGCGAGACCCGCAACGACCGCGACGACGAGCGCGACAGCCGCGGCGACAACGGTTCGCGCGGCGCCGAGGGCTCCGACGACACCTCCGGCCCCGACAACTCCGACGGTTCGGGCAACGCCGAGGCGGGCTCCTCGCGCAGCCGGCGCCGCGGCGGGCGTGGTCGCCGCAAGTCCGGTGACGACCAGGACCAGAACCAGCAGGGCGCCGACTCGGGCGACGAGAGCGGTGACGACACCAAGGGCGGCCGCCGTACGTCCGACAACGGGTCCAACGACAACCGCTCCAACGACAACCGCGGTGACAACGACGGTGACGGCGCCGACAACGACGCTCGTGGCAACGACAACAGCGGCAACGGGAACGACAGCAACGGCGACGAGGGTGACGGCAGCCGTCGTCGCACCCGCCGGCGCCGCCGCAGCGGGTCCGGCACCGACGGGGACGACCCGCCGAACACCGTGACCAAGGTGCGCGAGCCGCGCAAGGACCGCGACGAGGTGCAGTCGATCAAGGGGTCGACCCGCCTCGAGGCGAAGAAGCAGCGCCGCCGCGAGGGCCGCGAGGCCGGCCGTCGTCGTACGGTCATCACCGAGGCCGAGTTCCTCGCCCGCCGCGAGAGCGTCGAGCGGGTGATGGTGGTCCGCGAGCGCGACGGCCGCACCCAGATCGGTGTCCTCGAGGACGGTCTGCTCGCCGAGCACTACGTCTCCCGCGAGACCCAGCAGGCCTCGATGGCCGGCAACGTCTACCTCGGTCGCGTGCAGAACGTGCTGCCGAGCATGGAGGCCGCGTTCGTCGACATCGGCCGCGGTCGCAACGCGGTGCTGTACGCCGGTGAGGTCAATTGGGACGCCGCCGGTCTGGACAACCAGCCGAAGCGGATCGAGAACGCGCTGTCCTCCGGCGAGAGCGTCCTGGTGCAGGTCACCAAGGACCCGATCGGCCACAAGGGCGCCCGCCTCACCTCGCAGATCTCGCTGCCGGGTCGCTTCCTGGTCTACGTGCCGGGCAACTCGATGACCGGCATCTCGCGCAAGCTGCCCGAGGGCGAGCGCGCGCGACTGAAGAAGATCCTCAAGGAGATCGTGCCCGCCGAGGCCGGCGTGATCGTCCGTACGGCGGCCGAGGGCGCCAGCGAGCAGGACCTCACGGCCGACATCGAGCG